>NZ_ALVC01000190.1:0-11346 GCF_000293195.2 Sphingomonas sp. LH128 | reverse complement strand
CCGCCCCCCCCGCCGCCGCGCCGCCTGATCCCTCCAATTAACCACTGAAAACGGCGCTAGGGGTAGTCCCCTGGCGCCGTTCTCATATCCGGTTAACCGGCGCCTGCGACGATTTCATCGCTGATCGCGAAGGATTCGCACCAAACTGCGTGCATCTGCGCCGACTTGCGTGCATGATCCGAGTCGCAGGGCACTAGCACGACGGAGAACCGTGGAATGTTCGTCCGCACGGAGAGGTTGTTTTTGAGACCGGCATGGCCGGAAGACTTCGACGATCTTGTCGAGGCTCTTTCGGACGATGACGTTCAGCGCACTGTCGGCGTGGCTCCTTTGCCCCGTTCGGCGGAGGAACTGCGCATCTATCTGGACCGGCCGCGAGATCCGCGCCTTCCCCATTTCTTCATGTATCTGCGCGCGCCCGGCGGGCCGCAACTGGTCGGAAGTATAGGGTTGGGTCGGAGCGACAGCGCGCTCGGCGCCAAGGAGATCGAGGTCGGCTACTGGATCGTCCCGAGATATCGGGGTCGCGGCTATGCCGGAGAGGCCTTGCGTGCGGTGGTGAACCAGGCGCGCTCGCTCGGCCATCTGCGGGTCATCGCCAGCCACTTCGCCGACAGCCGGGGCACGCAGCAGGTGCTGGAAAGCGCCGGCTTCCACGATACCGGGCAGGTACGGTCGCGCTACAGCGCCTCGCGGGCGATGGAGCACCCGGCGCGCATCTACGTCGCCGATCTCGACCGGCGCCTGAGCCCGCGCATGGAAATGGCCGGAGCCGCCTGACAGGCTGCTCCGGTGCGTTGCCTCAGGCTTCTGCGGCGATCCACTTGGGCATGACGTCGGCCGGGATGTCCTCCACCCGCAGGTGATCCACCGCGAGCCCCAGTTCGGGGTAGGCGGCGCGGCGGCGCTTCTCGTCCGAACGGGCCAGCGGCACCACCACGAGGCGGCGGTTGACCTTCTGGCGCCAGTTCATGCGCGCGGTGTTCTCCTGCCCGACGTAGCAGCCCTTGGTGAAGCTGACGCCGTGCAGGTCCGCCGCGTTGCATTCGAGCCAGAGCGTTTCGCCATCGCCCAGTTCCGCACGGCCTTCAGGCACCCGCAGCGCCAGACGGTGGGCGCGCCAGGCGGCGTCTGCGCCGGTTTCTTCCTCGGCCGGATCGGTGGCATCGACCACCGCGACCCAGCGCTCGCCAAGGGCATGGAGGCGCGGGTCCGGAGCGGCGCCGTCGCCCGTGTGCGGCCGCCAGTGCACGGCGAGCCGGTCGTCGCGGGCAATGTCGATCGCCTTGCGCAGCCGGTACATCGACAGGCGCTTCACCAGCGCGTCGGCGACTTCGGCCTCGCAGTCGATGAGCAGCCCCTTGCCGCCCGGCCAGACGATGAAGTCAAACAGCGCCTTGCCCTGCGGCGTCAGCAGCCCCGTCCAGACCGGCAGGGTTCCCGCCACGTCCGAGGTCACGAGCCCCTGCAGGAAATCGACGACGTTCTCATTCGAATCGGGGCGCGGGGACAGCCGGATCACGGCGCGGTCGAACAGGCGGGTAGCGGTCATGTGCCCTAAGTGGAGCAGCCCGAACCGCCCCGCAAGACCCTCACTTGGTCGATGGACATTTCGCGAGACGTTCGCGCATTTCGTCGAGCACCCAGACGGCGGCGGGGCCGGGCCGGCTGTCCTTGCGCCACAGCGCCACGAGCGCGTAATCGAGCGCGGACCGCTCGGGCAGCTTCAGTTCCACGAGGGTGCCTGCCTCCAGGTCCGCCCTCACGGCATGGCGCGGCATCGAGCCCCAGCCGATGCCCTCCTTGAGCAGCGCATGTTTGGCGCCGAGGTCCGCCAGACGCCACGAGCGCGGGCTGAACACGGAGAAATCGCGCCCCTCCGTCAGCGGCGAACGGTCGGTCAGGACAAGTTGCAGGTGCTTGCGCGTCTCGCCCGGCTCGATCCGCTCGAACTTGGCGAGGGCGTGGTCGGGGGCGGCGACGGGGACCATCTCGACCGAGCCGATCGTCTCGCGCTCGATCTCCGCAAGGTCCATGATGTCCGGCCCGGCGATACCCAGCGTTGCGCGCCCGTCGAGCACCAGCGCGGCGACAGCGCCCAGCGCCTCAATGTGGAGGCGCAGCGGAACCGTCGGAAAACGCACCTGAAAGTCGCGCAACAGGCGGGCGAGCACGTTGCCCGGCACCATCACGTCCACCGCCAGCGACAGCTCCGCCTCCAGCCCCTGCCGCAGACTGCGGACCTTGGCGAGCAGGGCGTCGACGTCGTCGGAGATCGCGTGCGCCTCGGACAACAGCGCGCGACCGGCCTCGGTCAGCTGCGGACGGCGCGAGCCTTCGCGGTCGAACAGGCGCACGTCGAGCTGGCTTTCGAGCTGGGCGATGGCGTAGCTGACCACCGAAATCGCGCGGCCAAGTCGCCTGGCGGCTGCATTGAAACTGCCCTCTTCCACCACGGCCAGAAAGCACCGCAAGTGATCGAGACTGGGCGGAACGACGTCGACCATTCAACTTTCCTGAATAATTCAGCCGAGTTTATCACAATTTCGCGATAGCCACGCGAGGGCTACATGGCACTCAACAGGGCCTTAACGGCACCTAACGCATACAAAGGAGTGCCCCATGATCGAACTGCGTCCCTTCGAGAGCATCGGCGCCGCCAATCACGGATGGCTCGATGCCCGCCACCATTTCTCCTTCGCCGACTACCATGATCCGGCGCGCACCAACTGGGGTCGCCTTCGGGTCTGGAACGACGACACCATCGCCGCCAGGTCCGGCTTCCCGCCGCACCCGCACCGCGACATGGAGATCGTCACTTATGTCCGCACCGGCGCGATCACGCACAAGGACAGCCTGGGCAACACCGGCCGCACCGGCGCGGGCGACGTCCAGGTGATGAGCGCGGGCACCGGCATCCAGCACTCGGAGTACAACCTCGAGGACGAGGCGACGACGCTGTTCCAGATCTGGATCATCCCAGACCGCCGCGGCGAGCAGCCGAGCTGGGGCGCCCGTCCTTTCCCCAAGGAGGACCGTTCGGGCCAGTTCGTGACCTTGGCAAGCGGCATCGCCGGGGACGACGACGCCCTCCACATCAACGCCGAGGCGCGCGTGCTGGGCGCGACGGTGAAGGCGGGCGACACGGTGACTTACGCCACCGACGCCGCGCGCCACAGCTACCTCGTCCCCGCCACCGGCCGCATCCGGGTTGGTGACGTGGAAGCCAATGCCCGCGACGGCGTGGCCATCACCGGGCTCGACACGATCACCGTGACCGCTCTCGAAGACGCGGAACTGGTGCTGGTGGACGCAGCCTGACATAGCGCAGGGGGGTGATTCGAAAGGATTGCCCCCCTGCTTGCGCACTCTCCCTAAGCCCTTAGCAGACAAGGACATATTTCGATGACCGGACGTATCGCCAATCCCAAGATCGAGAAGCTCATCGTCGACCGCTGGAGCCCCCGCGCCTTCGACGGCAGCGAGATGCCGCAGGAAGACCTCGACGCGATCCTCGAAGCCGGTGGCTGGGCGCCCTCGGCTTACAACGTGCAGCCCTGGACCTTCCTCTACGCCAAGAAGGGCGACGCGAACTGGGACCTGTTCCTGTCGGGCCTGATCGACTTCAACGCCGGCTGGGCCAAGGAAGCCTCGGCGATCGTCTATGTCGTCTCCGACAAGTTCTCGCGCTCGGACAAGGGCACTTTCGAGAACCACAGCCACAGCTTCGACGCCGGCGCCGCCTGGGTGCTCGCCGCGATCCAGGCACAGGCGCTGGGCTACCACACCCACGGCATGACCGGCCTGAAGTTCGGCGAGGCCGAAGCCGCGCTCGGCATCCCGGAAGACCATCGCCTCGAAGCCGCCTTCGCCATCGGCAAGCAGGGTGACAAGTCGGTCCTGCCCGATTTCCTGCAGGAGCGCGAAGTCGCCAGCGACCGCAAGCCGCTGGCCGAGATCGCCAAGGCCGGCAAGTTCGCCTGATCCTTTCGGCGCCCGCACCCCTCCCCCCTCCAGTGCGGGCGCTCATCGGCCCGGTCCTCCCAACGGAGGGCCGGGCTTTTTGATTCGCCCAATGATCTTCCCGCCGCCCTGAAATCGCCTTGATCGCATGGCCTCCTGCTCTTCATGCCGATCGCCGACCTCCCGCCCGAACCGCCCGCGATCGCAGCGCCGCTGTTCGACCTTGCGCAGATGCCGCAGGACGGGACGGTCGATCTCCATGCCGTCAAGCCGCGCTGCCCGGTCGGCCGCCCCGGAGAAATCGTCGTCTGCGCGACCAACCCGGAAAAGGAGCGCCTGCGTCCGCTTCCCGATACTTACGAGACGCCGGACGGCCTACCCCGCGCGCAGATGGGCCTGAGCGAAAACTCCTCGCTCGGCGTCGAACTCGATTCGGCGACGCTGGGCGGCGGGCAGGTCAGCAACCGGGCGATGGTGCGCTACAAGCTGAAGTTCTGATAGCCCGCCTATCGCAATGCGAGGCAAATCCGGGCTCGTCACCCGCACCGCTCTGCGCCATAGCGCCGCCATGGTCCGGCACATTCATTCCCTGCGCCTCCACGCCCTCGGCCGTCTGGGCTGGGCGCGCGGCGCGATCGGCGCGGCGCTGGGGATCGCGCTTTCCGGCTTCGCGACATGGGCCCTGCTCGGCGGTCATCAAGCCCACGCCCTGCCCTTCCTCGTCGCGCCGCTGGGCGCCTCGGCGGTGCTGGTGTTCTGCGTTCCGGCGAGCCCTCTCGCGCAGCCGTGGTCCGTGATCGGCGGAGACCTGCTCTCGGCCGCGATCGGCATTTCGATCGGGCACCTGATCGGCAATCCATGGCTGGGCGGGAGCATCGCGGTGGGGCTTGCCATCGCCGCGATGTCGGTGGCGCGCTGCCTCCATCCGCCGGGCGGTGCCTGCGCCCTGCTCTGCGCGCTCGGCGCGGGCGGGCAGGTGCCGTGGGACGCGACGCTGATGATCCCGATCGGCGCCAACGTGCTGGTGCTGTGCAGCTTCGGCTGGCTCTACAACAACTTCACCGGTCACGCCTGGCCGCATGTCGCGCCGCCCCCGCCGGTTCCCGTCTCCACGCGCGAGGACGTCGTCGCGGTGCTGGAGGAATGGGACGAAGTGCTCGACGTGGACGTCGATGATCTCGACGCCTTCGTGCAGGCGGTGCTGCGACGCCGGGCGTCCTGACGCGAAAAGTCCCACCCCCCGGCCAGAAGGGTGGGACTCCCCGAACGTTCCGACGCAGTCTGCCTGAAGGGCTCCCAGCCTGGTGAACCAGATTCAGGCAGGCCCCGCGTCAGGTGAAGGCGACGATGATCGCGACCGCCAGGCCCCAGCACAGGATCAGCACGGGTAGCGTGAGAACCTGGACGGCCGCTTCGCCCGCCGTGAGCCTTCCGTTCAGAGTGTCGATGCCGCGTGCGGCAAGCTGGCCCCATGTTGGCGCGGCGGCATCGTTGTGGGGTTTCATCTTCACCCAGTACCCGGCCAGCCCGAACGCCAAGAGAACGAACCCGGCGAAGATGACCATCGGGATGGCCAGTTCCGGGTTCATGAACGTGGCGGCCATGACACCGATGAAGGCGAGGTAGAGCGCGACCGTGGCGACATAGAAGCCGGTCGGCAGGCCGAAGCTGCGGTCTACTCCAAAGTGCATTGGCGTGCGGGCGGGAACGGCCGTGACCGTAGCCAGACCCTGAAGCTGCTGCCGGGTAAGACGTTGGGACATGATGCTGATCTCCTTGGGTGATCGGCATATGCGCGCCTTCGCGCCATGATTCGTTGATGCGGGTCAAAACCCCCGCCGGAGAGAAGAAATTTCGTCGTCCCGGACTTGATCCGGGACGACGGGGTCACCAGCGCGCGATATCCTCGAAGTCCTGCTCCCGCGGTTCGATCCAGCGCCATTGGCCGCCGGTCTTCTCGCGCTTCCAGAACCACGATTCGCTCTTGAGGTGGTCCATCGCGAAGTCCGCCGCCGCAAAGGCATCGCGCCGGTGCCGGGCAGCGGCGGCAACAAGCACGATCGGCTCGGCCGGGAGCATCACCCCGCTGCGGTGGATCACCAGCAGCCCGTCAAGCGCCCAACGCCCGCGCACGCGCATCGCCAGATCTTGCATCGCCGGAAGCGTCAGCGGGTCATAGTGCCGCAGTTCCAGCGCCTCGCAGCCCGCGCCCTCACGCACTTGCCCAAGGAAGCTGACGATCCCGCCCGCTTGCGGGTGCGCGGCGGTGAAGGCACTCAGTTCCGCTGCCGGATCGAAGCCGGACGTCAGCAGGCGAACGTCGGACATGTCAGCCACCGGAAACCGGCGGCAGGAAGGCCAGTTCGTCGCCATCCGCCAGCACCACGCCGCCCTTTTCGGCGATCAGCGCGCCGTTGAGCGCCACTTTCACCCGGACACCGGCGACGGTCTCGACCAGATCGGGCGTGTAATGCTCCTCCAGATGCGCCAGCAGAGCGGCCCAGCCGAGCGGCACATCGATGCTCATGCTATCCGTCCCCGCCAGCTCTTCCAGCCGTCCGAGGAACACCAGTTTCGCAGTCATCTCACCCACCCGTCATCGACATGTGACGCGCCAGCGCAGGCGCCTCGCCGCGTCCGTCGATCGCGAAGTGATGGCGCTCAGGCTTGATCCGCATCGCCGTGTCCAGCGCCGCCGACAAGGCGCCTTGCGGATCGTCCGAACGCAGCGCCGCGCGCAGGTCCACCTGCTCGTTGCCGCCGAGGCACGCATAGAGCTGCCCCGTCGCGGTGACGCGGATGCGGTTGCAGCCCTCGCAGAAGTTGTTTGTCAGCGGGGTGATCAGGCCGAGCCGTCCGCCGGTTTCCGCGACGTCCCAGTAACGCGCCGGGCCGCCGGTGCGGTGCCCGCTCGGCGCAAGCGTCCAGCGCCGGGCCAGATCCTCCTGCACCGCGACGAGCGGCAGGTAGTGGTCGAAGCGGTCTTCCTCCACTTCGCCCAGCGGCATGACCTCGATCAGCGTCGCCTCGAAGCCCTGCGCGTGCGCCCAGGCGACGATATCGGCGATCTCGTGCTCGTTGATGCCCTTGAGCGCCACCGTGTTGAGCTTGACCTTCAGGCCCGACGCCTTCGCCGCCGCCAGCCCCTCCAGCACCTGCGGCAGCGAATCGCGCCGGGTCAGCCGCGCGAAAGCCTCGCGGTCGAGGGTATCGAGCGAGACGTTGATCCGCCGCACCCCCGCCGCGCGGAGATCGTCGGCGAATTCGGCAAGGCGGGTGCCGTTGGTGGTGAGGGTCAGTTCCTCAAGAGAACCCTGCCCGTCAGTCGCGCTGATCCGGCGGCCGAGCGCCCGGACGAGGTCGATCATGTCGCGCCGGACCAGCGGTTCGCCGCCGGTCAGCCGCAATTTGGTGATACCGCGTGCGATGAAGCCGAGGGCAAGGTCGTGCATCTCGTCGAGCGTCAGCACGTCCTTCTTGGGAAGGAACGTCATCCGCTCCGGCATGCAGTAGGCGCAGCGCAAGTCGCAGCGGTCGGTCACCGACAGGCGCAGGTACGTGATCCTGCGCTGGAACTGGTCGACGAGGGGCTGCGGCGTGCTCATTCGGACGGATATAGCACTCCGCCCGCGCCCTTGCCATTGAGCGGTAGTAATTGTCCCGTCACACCGCCTGCACCGTCAAGCCAGCGTTGCGCCGCTGCCACAGCCTCCCGCCCACCTGCTCCGGCGTCGCTCTCGACGGCATTGACGCGCGAAGGTGCGAAGCGACGGGCAAGGCCCTGCACGGCGGCAAGGCGCCAGGCGCGATGCTCGTGATTCGCGGGCAGGAAAACCAGCGTCAGCGGATCGGCGCCGCCCGACAGCGTCGCCTCGATCCCGGGCAGCAGGCGGGCATGGAAATCGGCCGCAGCCTCGAGCGCGTCGTCCGACAGCGGCCCGAGATGGAGCAACTCGTTCAACGACGTTCCCGCGTCAGGGTCATGCCGATCAGTTCGTTGACCTCGGTGAGCGCCAGCTTGACGATCTTCACCGTCACCGCCTCGACCCGCTCGTCCTGCAGGAACAGCGTCTCACAGACGTGGTCGGCGACCGCCTCGATCAGCTTGAAGTGGACACCCTGTGGCAGCGCTTCCGACGCCGCGAACTTGAGGTCCATGTAGTTCTTGCTCGCCGTCAGCGGCGTGTCGGGGGCGTAGTGGTCCGCGGGCCGCAGCTTCACCGTGATGGTGAAACGCAGGGGCTGCGGCTTGCCGGTTTCCTCCGAGTAGATGCCGGTGAGGACATCCTGCTCGAAATCGGCGACTTCAAGGATCAGCGAATCGGCCATGATGTGGGCGCCTTTAGGGGATGGCGGCGCGGATGGGAATGCCCACCCCGTCCGGCTAGGCCCTGCGGGCCAAGCCTCCCGGCCCTCCCGCAAGCGGGAGGGCGATGCCGCCTTCTTCTCCCCTCCCGCTTGCGGGAGAGGTTGGGGGTGGGCCTTCTCTTAATTCACACCGTCGCCTTGCCCTGCAGCCAACCACTTCCCACTAAGGGCACCATGACTTCGACCAGCTATCTCGATCTCTCCGACGGGCGTTCGATCGCCTACCGTTTCACTCCCGGCACTGGCCCGGTCATCGTCTTCCTCCCCGGCTACATGTCCGACATGGCCGGTTCCAAGGCCGCCGCCCTGTTCGAGATGGCGCGCGCCAGCGGGCTCCCCTGCCTGCTGTTCGACTATTCCGGCTGCGGCGAATCGCCGGGCGACTTTGCCGACGGCACTCTCACGCGCTGGAAACAGGAAGTGCTCGCCCTCGTCGCCGCGCTGGAGACGGACGAGAAGATCGTCCTCGTCGGTTCCTCGATGGGCGGCTGGCTGATGCTGATGGTGGGCCTCGCGTTGGGGGACCGGCTGGCGGGCCTCGTCGGCATCGCACCGGCGCCGGACTTCACCGAATGGGGCATCCCCCAGATGGACAAGGCGCTGCTCGCAGACGGGGAAATCCTCTTCGAGGACAATCCCTACGGCCCCGAGCCGACCCCCACGCACCCCGGTTTCTGGGCAGACGGCCAAGCCAACCTGCTGCTGGAGGGCGAGATCGCCATCGACGCCCCGGTGCGCCTGCTCCACGGCCAGCGCGATCCCGACGTGCCTTTTGAAATCTCCATGAGGCTGGCGGAGAAACTGCGTTCAGCCGACGTGCAGGTCACGCTGATCAAGGACGGCGATCATCGCCTCTCGCGTGATGCCGACATTCGCCTGCTCCTGCGCACCGTCGCGGAACTGGTGCTTCCGTTGGCAGGGCCGCGCGCAGAGGGCACCCCGGAGTCCTGATCCCCATGTCCTCGCTGCTTCTCCTCCTTCCGCTGATGGCCCAGGTCGGCCCTGCTTCCAGCCTGCCGAGTTCGGCACGGCCCTATGCCTCGCAGCTGCCGCTGGAGATCATCGAGAAGAAGGACAAGGAAGACCGCGACCGCCGCGCTCGCGAGGCGCAGAACGTCGCGATGCCTGCCGCCCGCAGCAGCGCCGGTTGCATGAGCGCGGTCGAGGCCAATCCGGAAAAATCCGCCGAACTCGCCCGCAGCGCGCTGGCTGACGCCATCGGGCGCGAGCGGGTGCGTGCGGGCCTGTGCCTCGGCGTGGCGCTCAGCGACCTCGACCGCTGGGACGAGGCGCGAACCGCTTTCACCAATGCCCGCGATGCCGCCGATCCTGCCGACCACGCCAGCCGTGCGCGTCTGGGCGCGATGGCGGGCAATGCCGCGCTGGCCGCCGGGCAGGCGGGGCAGGCGCTCTCGCTGCTCGCCCCTGCAGCAACGGACGCCAAGATCGTCGGCGATGCGGACCTCACCGCCTCGATAGCGCTCGACCGTGCGCGCGGGCTGGTCGCCGTGAAGCAGCCCGACGAGGCCGCCAACGCCCTTGCCGAAGCGCGCGCCGCGCAGCCGGACAATGCGCAGGCGTGGCTGCTTTCGGCCACGCTTTCTCGCCGCCAGGACCAGCTGGCGCTGGCCCAGACCCAGATCGAAAAGGCTGCGAGCCTCGCTCCGCAAGACCCGGAGATCGGGCTGGAGGCGGGCGTCATCGCCATGCTCTCGCACAACGATGCCGCCGCGCGGCGCAGCTGGGAATCGGTCGTCGCGGCCGCGCCTTCCAGTGACGCTGCGGTGACGGCGAAGCAGTACCTATCCCAGCTCGGCTCTCCTGACCCGGCAAAATAAGGTTTCTCCCATGATCCCGATGTCCGTCCTCGATCTCGTCACCGTCCGCGAAGACGGCACTGTCGCCGAGGCGCTCGATATCTCCGTACGGACCGCGCAGGCGGCCGAGCGCGCGGGATACCGGCGCTACTGGGTGGCCGAGCATCACGGCATGGACGGCATCGCGGGCGGCGCGACCTCGGTGGTGCTCGCGCATCTCGGCAATGCGACCAGCACGATCCGGATTGGCGCGGGCGGCATCATGCTGCCCAACCACACGCCTTATGTGATCTCCGAGCAGTTCGGCACGCTGGCGGCGCTGTTCCCCGGCCGCGTCGACCTCGGTCTCGGCCGCGCGCCGGGCGCCGACGGGCGGCTGGCCCATGCGCTGCGCAAGGACATCCACGCCGCGTCCGAGCGCTTCCCCAACGACGTGGTGGAACTGCGTGCCCGGTTCCAGGGGCAGGCGGCGGGCGGCGTTCCTTCGCCTCAGGCCGCGGGGGCGAATGTCGAGATGTGGATTCTCGGCTCCAGCCTGTTCGGTGCGCAGCTGGCGGCGATGCTGGGCCTGCCCTACGCCTTTGCCTCGCACTTCGCTCCCGCCGCACTGGATGATGCCGCGCGCGTCTACCGCGAGCGGTTCGAGCCCTCCGAAACCCTGGCGAAGCCACACTTCATGGCCGCGATCAACGTGGTCGCCGCCGATACGGACGAGGAGGCGGTCTACCTGTCCTCCTCCACCGACCAGAGCTTCGTGGCGCTGCGCTCGGGCAATCCGGGCCGCCTGAAGCCGCCGGTACGCGATTACCGCGCCGGTCTTCCCGGCGCGGCGCGGGCGATGCTGGAGCAGGTCCGCTCGGTCAGCGCGGTCGGCAGCCCGGCGACGGTGCGGCAGGGTATCGAGGACTTCGTCGCGCGCACGCAGGCGGACGAGCTGATCGTCAGCATCGCGACGTACGACCCCGAGGCGCAGATTCGCTCGCTGGAACTGACGATGGACGCGATGAAGCAGCCTGTAGGCTGAACGTTTGTCCAGCAATGCGATGTTGGCTGTCGGGGTAACTAGATTTCGTCTTGGGCATTGACCGCGCGGTTAAATTGCGGAACTCAACGCGCCATGGAAAAATCAGACGTCGTCATCGTGGGAGCGGGACATGGGGGAGCGCAGTGCGCGCTCGCCCTGCGCCAGAACGGGTTC
>NZ_ALVC01000189.1:0-7271 GCF_000293195.2 Sphingomonas sp. LH128 | reverse complement strand
CGTCGCCCACTTCGTCGAGCGAAGCACCGGCGTTCACCAGTCTGGTCGCAAGGCTATGACGCAACACATGTGATCCGACGTATGGCGTCACCGGCTTTTGCCCGGTCGCCGCCAGTGCATCCTTGATGATGGCGTTGACGATCTGGCCGTTCTTAAACGCGCGGTGCGGCGCGCGGTGACTGACGAACACGGCTCGGCATGTCGTTGGCCCGCGCTCATCGCGAAGATAGCGGCTCAGCGCGTCCCCGACCTCGCCGGATATCGGCAACCGATCGTGCAACTCGCCCTTGCCGCGCACCATGAGTTCGCCCGCGCGCCAGTCGATATCGTCCAACCGTATCGCGATCACCTCGGGCGCTCGCAACCCGAGCCGCGCCATCAGCAGCAACATCGCATAGTCGCGCGCGGCATGTCGGGGATTGCTGCGCACCGAGCGAAGCACCGCCTCAACGCCATCGGGCGAGAGGTGCCGGGGCAGTCGCGCATCCCAGCGCTGGGCTGTCTTGGGGACGCTGGGTGCGAGATTGGTCGCGGTCGCGCCACGCGCGAACAGATATTGGAAGAAGGTCCGCAGATGCGTCGCTACCGTCTTGTCGCGATAGGGCGTCCGGCGCGCCAGCACTTGCTGCACGAAGCCAGTGATGTCGGCACCGCTCAACCGCGTCAGGTCGATCATTTGCCTGCCGAAGCGATAGTCGAGGAACCGGTTCGCGAAGCCCAGCGTGTGCCTGATCGTGCGCGGGCTCAGGCCCCGTTGTTTGACCAGATAGGCCTCGAAGTCCGCCAACAGCGTGGTCCGCATCACCTCAGCGTCCGTCAGCGGCACAGGCTGCGCCACGCCAATGTCGATGAGATGCGCGGCGAACCGACGCGCCAGATTATGCGGACAAAGCTTCTGACCCTGTTTTCGCGGCACCATCCGTCCCAGCCGTTCGGCCTGATCGAGCGTCAATGCGGAAGGCTCCACGCCTTCAGCGTCCATCAGCCGCCCCAGATTCCGAACGAGATGGCGGTAGGTTTTGAGCGTCCCCGTTTTGTAATTGGCGGCCGCGAAGCTCTCGATGAACGAGTCGAGATAGGGTTCGATGCAAGTGTACTGAGTTTCCGTCATGATCATCGTGCTCCATGTTGTTGGAGCGACGAAGATTATGCCGAATGGGCCAAGCGCGATCATGCCGCCAACCGCGCCTTCTCGCCACGATGCGGCATAATTTGGGTTACGGCATTATGACCCTTATGCCGATATCGGCATAAGGGGCACGCCAGCGGCTATGTGGATCGGCTTGCCCGTCCTACCCTTATTTCCACGAAGCGCGAAGATTATGCGCGTGAGGAACTGGTGGCCGAGCTGGGGGCCGCGTTCGTCAGCGGCGCGATCGGCATCAAATTCCACGACCGCGAGGATCATGCTGCCTATCTGGCAAGCTGGCTGTCTGCCCTTCGCAATGACAAGCGGTGCATCTTCACCGCTGCGCGCCAAGCGCAGGATGCAGCCGACTGGCTGCTGTCACGCATGGGCGCGGAAACCGGCGCACCTCTTGAGGAGGTGGCCTGACGGCTATAGCAGTCCCGGCCCTCAAAGGGTCGGGGCGCGCAGGAAAATCTTGCGCCCCCGTCCCGCAAGCGGGCGGGCGGCTCTGATCCATCTTTTAATGCTTCCGGTGCAAAAGCATCTTTGCGGCCGACAGGACGAGAATGATGGCCAGCATGGGCAGGAGAACCGCTTCGGGCACTATGCCCAGCAGGCGCGCCCCGATGAAGCTCCCAACGATCGAGCCTAGCGCCATCACAATCACGAACACATGATGTCGTCCGATCACGGCAAAGCTACTGTCGCGACTATAGCGCGCGAAGCCGGCGATCATGGTAGGCAAGCTGATCGCGAGCGACAGACTTCCCGCGAGCTTTACATCGACCCCGAACAGCAGGATCAGAGTTGGAATCAGGAGTTCACCACCCGCCACGCCCAGCAGCGCGGCGACAATCCCGATCGCAAAGCCTGCGACAATGCCAGCAACGATCCGCAACGGCCCTTCCCCAACCAGAGCATGTCCGCCGCTAAGGCCGTGGCCAAACACCAACGCCAGCGCGATCATCACCAGCAGGATGCCGATCAACCGGTGAAGTGTTTCGGGGCGCAAGCCGATTGCCCATCCGGCGCCGAACCAAGCGCCGACAAGGCTGCCAGCCAGCAAATTGATAATGACCGGCCAATTGGCGGCAATGTCGCCGAAGGGAACTGTGCCCATGCGAAAAGGCAGCGCGGTCGACACCACGATCAGGCTCATCGCCTTGTTGAGGATTACCGCTTCAAGCGCGGGGAAACCGAACAGCCCCACCAGCAGCGGCAGTCGAAACTCCGCGCCACCCAAGCCGATCAGTCCCCCGAGCGTACCGATTACACCCCCGGCGACGAAGGTCGTCGCCCGATTGCGCGCCGCCGGTGTATCAATCTGCGTCATTGGTTGCCCTTGCGAGTTTCAGCAACGCCTTGCTGCATTTTTCCGGCGGTCTCAAAGTTCAACGGGTATCTATGATCGCGCGCCGCTCCGCCGCAAGCGGGAAAGCGGCGCATGAAGAGTGTATTGGGGGGCTGCTGGAATGGGTGATTTTCACATTACTGTTGCACAAGCCGCAGCGGACACATCCAGCGTTTGGAAAGACTACGGCGTGCCATTCGCAACGGCGATCCTGGGCGCTTTGCTGGCCTATTTCCCATCAAGGCTACTCGCGGGCCGGGCATCGAAAGAACTGATCGTCCGCGACGAGAAAGCGCGCCATGAGGCGGAAGTTGTCGCTGCGCGCAAAGTGTTCATCAAGCTCACCGTGCTGGTGAATGCCATCCTCGATTATCACAACCAGATCGAGGCAATGGTTCTCAAGGCCGAACAGGATGGCAATGGGCAGATGACGATCGCGCAGCGGCTATCGGCCTTTGTCGGCGTCGAACGCGAACCTTCGGTGTCGTTCACGGCGGATGAACTAGAGGTGTTCATTGCGGCCAAGCGGGTCGATTATGTCGATAATCTGGTGCTCTTGTCGCGGCGGCATGGGGCGATGCTGTCCAACCTTGCCGCCTTTGGCCGTATGAAAACGGACCTGCACTACGAACTGGCCAAGTATGGTCATACCATGCGAGACGACGACCTGGTATCGACGACGGCAGGCCGGATGCCAGCGCCGCTGGCAAATTACTTTCGCACGCAGTCGGACGAGCTGAACCTTTACGCGATGGCGATGCGCCAGATGATTACCGTCTTCGCGGACTTCGCGCGCGACGTTGCCAAGGACTACGGGCCTATCACCCGTGATTATCTGGGCGACGATGCGATGCTGGATCTCAGCGAGGAGCCGGCGGCGCCTACCCAGGATCAGTAAGGCATTCAGGGCGCGACCCTGCCGGGCACGGCTCTATCGGCGCGAGCGCCGACCAAGCCACCGTGCCGGCGTCTCGGCCCATGCGGGTGACGATCCTCGCGTGAGGGGGTGTGCCACATGGCACCCCCTTATTGCCGCGCCGTGGCGCGGTGATGCATTTTTAGAACGCTCCCGGCCCTCCCCCGGAGGTCCGCCGCTTAGGGGAACACCAAGGGCTGCTGCCCTTTCGTTCCCGAAGGATAATCGACAGCCCCGTGTGGTCCGCCAAGCGCGGCACCCGACGCCCCGATGGGCGTCGGCCGCGCTAGGGCGGCCTGCCCGCGCCAGGCCATCGATTTTCCTCCTCCCTCCCCATCCCGCTCCTCGCCGGAGAGGCAGAGCCGCATGCCGCAGAGCAAGCGGCTTTCAGCCCCGAAGGAAGGAGAAGAAGGACAATGGCTTACACTCGATACAAGGGCGACCCCTACTGGAAGCGGGCCAAGGTGGACGGGACCAGCGCGGACGGCAGCCCCTACCGCAAAGGCGAGCGCGTGTTCTTCTATCCGCGCACCGGGGCGACCTACGCAGGCGATGCCGCTGCGCGCGCTTCCGCCGAATTTGACGAACTCGCAGCCCTCGAAGGCTGACCTCCCCCCATCATCGACTTCATAGATCAGGAGCAATCATCATGGCTATCATCACCGCCAAGCTGTCGCAGCTTCGTCTCTCCCCGCTCAACCAGCGCCGCGTCAAGCCATCGGCGATCGAGTCCATGGCCGACGACATTCAGGCGCACGGGCTGTTGCAGAACCTTGTCGCCTATGAGGAAGACGGGCTGTTGTGGGTGTTCGCAGGCGGGCGGCGCTATCGCGGCCTCAAGGAACTGGTGAAGCGCAAGAAGGCCAGGAACAGCGATCTTTTCCCCGTCGAGGTGCGCAGCAAGGAAGAGGCTATTGAACTGTCGCTGGCCGAGAACTTCCAGCGCGAGGACATGCACCCTGCGGACAGCATCCGCGCCTTTGCAGCCCTGCGCGATACTGGCATGGACGTCGAGGAAATTGCGGCCCGGTTCGGTCAGGCCGTCAGCTTCGTCTATAAGATGCTGCGCCTTTCCGCATTGGCTCCGGTACTGGTCGACCTGATCGCCAAGGACCAGTTGACCCTTGAAGCGGCCCGCGCGCTCACCCTTACCGACGATCACGACTTCCAAGTTAAGGTTTGCAAGGCAGCGAACGGTCAGGCCCATGCCATCCGCCGGATGCTCACCACCGAAAAGGTCGATACGACCAGCGGCATGTTCCTGTTCGTCGGACGCGAAGCCTATGAGGCGAAGGGCGGCACGATCACCGTGGACCTGTTCAGCCAAGGGGATGAGGGCTTTGCCGACAGCCCCGAACTGGTGCAGGAAATGGCAGAGGAAATGCTGGACGCCATCGCAGCCGACTATCGCAGCATCGGGTGGTATGAGGTGCGCGCCGAAATCGAGCGGCCTTATGACCTCTATATGAAGGGCAGCATGTATCCCGCTACGCGCGAGCCGACCGAGGCCGAAGCGGAGCGCATGGCCGTCCTTGCCGCCGAGATCGAGGCGATTGCCGACGATGAAGGCGAAGACAGCAAGCGGATCGAACCGCTGGTGGACGAGCAGGAAGCGATCATGGAGGGGCAGCGCGCCTTTACGGCCGAACAGGTATCGGTGGGCGGCGTGGCGCTCTGGATTTCGCGAGACGGGACGCTGGGCAAGAGCGTCTATCGCGCCAAGGCCGAACCCAAGCCCAAGGCGAGCCATGACGGGCCGACCCCGCTCTACAGCAATAGCCTGTTCGCCGACCTCTCGCGCATCAAGACGCGGATCGTGCAGGAGGCGGTCGCATCCGACCCGGCGCTGGCGCTCGACATCATGCTGGATAGCCTTGCAGGCCAGTTGCTCCACGGCGCGCATAGCTATCAGATGGCAATCGAAGTGCAGGCCAAGACCATCGGGACGGAGGTTGCAGACGAGTTGATGGCGACCAGCGATGTGCAGGCCGTCGAAGAAGTGATGGCAACCCGCTTTGCTTCCATCCCCGAAGAAGGCCGGTTCGAGGCGATCCGGGCCATGACGGGCGACGCCAAGATGGCGCTACTGGCGGGCCTTGTTGCCATGACCGTGGACGGCACCGTGTTTTCGGGCGGCTCCCCCGGCCAGCGCCATCACCAGTTCGAGCAGATTGCCCGCGCGAGCGGGGTAGACATCGCAGCGCGGTGGAAGGCTCCCATTGCCCTGTTCGACAAGATGCGCCGTGCCGCGTTGATCGATGTGCTGCGCGAAGAAGTGGGCGCGCCGAGCGCGGAGAACTGCGCAACCATCAAGAAGAAGGCCGACCTTGCCGTCAATGTGTCGGAGCGTTTGCCCGCAGGCTGGCTTCCCGCGTCCATGAAGATCGGTGCCTTCGATCAGCGCGCTGGCGGCATGGATCAGGACAGCGACATGATCGACGAAGAGGATATGGCCGAAAACGAAGATGCCTGATTGAATGGGGGGGCTGGTGCAAACCGGCCCCCTTCTCTCCATACCGAGATCCAGTGCGGTGCGGCCCGTCGCCCCGTCGCGCCCGCCATGCCACGGCATGACAGGCGCGCGCTGTTCCTGGCGGAACCGCGCGGGCGCCGCGCGACCAAGGCCGCGCGGCGCCGGGGCAACTATGGAATCCAGAAGATACGGCCTATTTCACAGCAGCCGTTGCCACCAGCTTACGTCGTGCCAGTTCCCGAACTTGCGGCCCACTTCATGATAGATACCGAGCGGTGTGAAACCCATGCTTTCATGCAAAGCGATGCTGCCTTCGTTGGGCAGGGCAATGCCAGCGAACGCCGCGTGAAAGCCGCGCTTGGCAAGGGCAGGTAGCAGCTTGCCATATAGCGCGCGGCCCACACCGCGCCGCCTTGCCCACTCGGCAATGTAGACTGTCACATCGACGGATGTGCGATAGGCCGCGCGAGTGCGGTGCTGGCTGGCATAGGCATAGCCGGCCACCTCGCCATCCAGCTCTGCCACCAGATAGGGATAATCCTGCATGGTGGCCGTTATCCGCGCCGCCATCTCGGCCACGCTGGGCGGCGTTTCCTCGAAGGAAATGGCGGTACGCTCGACCACGGGCGCGTAGATGGCCTGTATGGCGGGCGCATCGGCCGTCGTGGCGGCACGGATAAGAGCCGTTCCATTCATGCGGGCGACCATGACGAGGCGGAAAACATGGCCTCATTCAGGGGAGCGATTTTCCGGTCCGTCAACATCAGTTTCGTCCCACCGCCCAGGCCATGCCGACAGCCCAGATCGTCGCGGGCGCGACCATGACAATGGCCCACGACAAAACCGGCTTCATGAAGCATCGGGCGGCCAGGCCGATAGTGAGTAACGCCACGAAGGGAGCGGCGATCTCGACAGAGACGATGGCGAGGTCGCCAGACTCGTCGAGCGACGTAGGGGCCTCGATAATGAAAGGCAGCATCGCCGCGAAGGGGAGGCAGAAGGCCAAGACCAGCACGCCTGCCATTCCGAAGGCTATGGCGAGCATCTGGATGGCTTCTCGCCACGATGTTCGCCCCTCCCCCATCGCCGTGGACCACTATCTGCCGGAGATCGCGATAGCGGAGTGATCGGTGGCGGGATCAACCGGCACTCCGAGCTGCTTGCGCTCGGAGTAGCGATCGACAAGTTGAACCGCGTGCGGGCGCATCAGGACGGTGAAGCGTACCAGCTCCTCCATCACGTCGACGATGCGGTCATAGTAGCTCGACGGCCTCATGCGGCCTGCTTCGTCAAACTCCTTGTAAGCCATCGCCACGGACGACTGGTTGGGAATGGTGAACATTCGCATCCAGCGGCCCAGCAGGCGAAGCGTGTTCACGGCGTTGAACGACTGCGAGCCGCC
>NZ_ALVC01000188.1:0-1631 GCF_000293195.2 Sphingomonas sp. LH128 | reverse complement strand
CCCCCCCAGCCGCTCGGCGGGCTCGGTGGCGATGGTGCCGGTGGCCGCGCCCGATCATCCGCTGGGCCGCATGATGAAGATCGAACCCGGCGCGGGGCGGGACTATACGCAGCTGGTGCTCTCCGACCGTTCGCGCTTCACCGAAGGGCAGGACTACTCGGTGTTCAGCCCAAAGACCTGGCGGCTTGCCGATCTCGGCGCCAAGCATGCGCTGCTGCGGCAGGGAATCGGCTGGGGGAACATGCCGATGCCGATGATCGAGGCGGATCTCTTCGCCGGAACGCTGGTACGACTGGCGATGCCGGACCATGTCGGGGGGACGTATCGCTTTTCCGGCATATGGCGGCGCGATACGCCTCCCGGTCCTGCGGCAAGCTGGCTTCTGGACCGGTTCGTCACACTCGGCCAGGATGATCGTGAAATGGAGGGAATGGGCGATGTCTGACGAATGGCATCGAGCGCATTCCGGGCGACTGACCCGCGCCTTCAGGCCGCGATCGCCTTGCGCCCGAGTCCGATGGTCAGCGCACCGAGCAGGACGCCGGCCACGAGGTGGCCGGCAAAGTCCATCGCCGACATCGCGATGGGATGGCAGAACGCCAGCAGTCCGAACGACAGGAACGCTATTCCCGTCCCCGCGAGCATCAGCGACCGCACCGGATTGAGCGACCGCGTTCGCCGCAGTGCCAGCACGGTGATAGCAATCATGGGAACTCCGGCGACCAGTACGAACGTGAAGCAATAGCTGCCGTGCCCCAGATGCCCGACGGGCTGGCTGGATATGCCGATGCTGTAGGCCGCCAGCGTCAGCCAGATGCCCAGGCACGCCATGATCCAGCCGCTCGTCCGCGCGGGGGCGCCAGGTACGCTGGCCGACAAGGCGGCTGTGAACGCGGCGATACCCAGGGCAAGTGACAATACGATATTGGCGGCGGCGACCCCGGCAAGGGGACCGGCCCAATCCGTACCGGCGCGGTGGAGCATTTGGGTCGCGAGATAGCCGATTCCTAGCGCGACCGGGCTCCAGGCGAGGGCCCGCCGCCACGCCGGAGCCACGCGGCGTACCGGCACGGCCTCGTCGCAAAGCGTATCGATCAGGGTGTCATGGTCAACCATGTGTCTGCTTTCCATGTTCGCGCAACCTGACGATCGCGCGGTGCAGCAAGGATTTTACGGCGGAAACGGAGAGCCGGCTTTCCTGCGCGGCGGCATCGAGCGACATCTCCTGCAGCTTCACCATCTCGATCATCTGCCGCTGGCGTTCGGGCAGCAAGTTCAGCATGCCCGCGAGTTCCCGTTCGGCGCCGATCGCTTCGAAGGCCGCCGCCGCGACGGGGTCGATGGCGCCGTCCAGGGTTTCTTCCCGATTGATCTCCCGGCCGCGGGATCGGCCCTGTCGGCGTAGCGCATCCACGGACCTTGCCGAGACGATGGCCGAAACCCAGGGCATCAGCGGCAGCGCGGGATCGTAAGTGTGACGCAGGCGATGAAGCGTCATCAGCACCTCCTGAACCACGTCCTCCGCCAGCACGTCATCGAAGATGCGCCGCCGTACCCGAACCCGGACGACCGGCACCAGCGCGCGCAGGACCAGCCGGTAGGCGCGCTGGTCGCCATCCTGCGCCCGCTGC
>NZ_ALVC01000187.1:0-8415 GCF_000293195.2 Sphingomonas sp. LH128 | reverse complement strand
GTGGCTGCCGCAGGCGCTGTTCGCGGTCCTCGTGCTTACGCTTGGGGCGAGCTTGCTGGCCGTAGCGGCACATAACCTGTCGGTCCGCGGCATGGTGCTCGATTTCGGTTTCCTCGGGAGCACGGCGCGTTTTCCGATCTCCGAAACGATACTCGCCTATTCGCCTTCGGACACTTTCGCGCGCGCGCTCGTCGTCGGGCTGGGCAACACGGTGCTGCTGGCGCTCGTCGTGATTGTCTTCTCGACCTTGCTGGGCATTCCGCTCGCCCTGGCCCGACGCTCCGAGCATCTTTTGGCGAGTGGAAGCGCACGCGTCTTCATCGATGCCGTGCGCAATACGCCGCTCGTCGTGCAGTTGCTGTTCTGGTACGGTGTTCTCACGGTGACGCTGCCCGAGCCGGGCCGCGCGCTTCAGGCGGTTCCCGGCATTTTCCTCAACGATCGCGGTCTCTACGTCACCTCCTTCGGTATTACCGGGACGGCGCTGCCGCTTTTACTGGTAGTCGTCGGCGGGCTGCTGACGGTGGCCGTGCTCGCATGGCGGGGCCGTCTGCATCTGGCGAGCGTGGTGACGCTGGCGACCGTGATATCCGCAGGTGTTCTGTGGCTGTCGCTCGGCCTCGGCGTCGCGCCCGACGTGCCGCACCTGGATCACTACAATTTCGTCGGCGGGCTGAGCATTACGCCGGAATTTGCGGCGGTTGCATTCGGCAGCGTGCTTTATGCGAGCGGCTTTGCCGCCGAGATCATCCGTGCCGGCATCGCGGCGGTGCCTTGCGGGCAATGGGATGCCTGCCGCGCCATGGGTCTTGGCGACCGCCAGAGCCTGCGCCTTGTCATTGTGCCTCAGGCCCTTCGGGTGATGGTGCCCCCGATGACGAACCAGTTTGCCGCCATCCTCAAGAATTCGACGCTGGCGCTTGTCGTGGGATATCCCGACCTGAACTCCATCGCGAATACGACGATGAACCATACCGGTCATGCGCTGGAATGCGTGGGGCTGGTCGCGCTTGTCTATCTGACGCTGGCGGCGACGATCTCGCTGGGGATGGGAACGCTGGAGCGACGCAGTGCGAGGTGGGCGCGTTGAACTTCGTGCAGACCATTCCCGAGCCGGCGCAGGCTCCCCCATCCGGCCGCAAAACCGCCGGCGGCTTTTCGACGCTTTTCGGCGGCAGCGCTAACCTGCTCGCCACGCTGGTATTCGTGGCGGCGATCGAGCGGGGGCTACCGCACCTGATGGCTTGGGCTTTCGCGCATGGCGTATGGCAGGGCGACGGCGAGGCATGCCGCGATGCGGGGGCCTGCTGGGTTTTCCTGCGTTACAAGGCGCCGTTCATCCTTTTCGGCATTTACCCCGAGGCGCAGATGTGGCGGCCGATCGCCGTCGTTGCGATGCTGGCGGCGCTGACCTTGTGGACGATGCCTCGTGCTCACTGGAACCGGACGACGCTGGCGGCCTGGGGGGTGGGGCTGGTACTCGCCGTCGCGCTGATGGCCGGCGGAATAGCGGGCCTGTCACCCGTCCCGGCGGCGTCGTGGGGCGGGCTTCCGGTGACACTGCTGATGACGGTGCTCTCGCTGGCGTTTGGCTTTCCGCTGGGTCTGGCGCTGGCTTTGGCGCGACGCAGTGCTTTGCCCCTGATCCGCTATGTTGCTGGCGGGCTGGTCGAAGTGCTGCGCGGCGTGCCGGTGGTGACATTGCTGTTCGCCGCCTCGTTCCTGGCGCCGCTGCTGCTGCCCGAGACGATCCGGCTGGAGAATCTCACACGGGCGCTGGGGGTGTTCACGCTCGTCAGTGCGGCATACTTCTGCGAGGTCTTGCGCGGTGGCCTGCAGGGAGTGGCGCGCGGGCAATGGGAATCGGCGCAGGCGCTGGGCCTTCGCTCCCGCGACGTGCTGTGTGTCGTGATCCTGCCGCAGGCCGTCCGCAAGGTACTGCCGCCGCTGACCAGCACGATCATTGTGGTCATCAAGAATACCAGCCTCGTCATGGCGGTCGGGCTTTTCGATCTCGTCAGCGCGGGCAGGGTGGTGCTCAACGATCCCGCCTGGCCGATGCCTTACGCCGAAACGTACCTGATGGTGGCGCTGGTCTATTTCGTGATCTGTTACGGGGTAGCGCGGTATTCGCTGCACCTTGAGGAGACGCTTGAGGAGGGCCGACGATGACGGCGCTGTCCCTTGTCGGCGTGCATAAATGGTACGGCGATTTTCATGCCCTGCGCAATGTCACGCTGCATGTGAAGGCGGGCGAGCGGGTGGTGATCTGTGGCCCGTCAGGGTCCGGCAAGTCCACGCTGATCCGCTGCGTCAACGGGCTGGAACAGCATCAGGCCGGGGAAATCTTCGTCGCCGGGCAGGCCCTGTCCGCCGATCCGCTGGCCCTGCGCGCCATTCGAGCACGTGTGGGCATGGTGTTTCAGGATTTCAATCTGTTTCCGCACCTGACCGTGCTTCAGAATTGCACGCTCGCCCCGGTTCGGGTTCGGGGTCTGTCCGAACAGCACGCGCGCGAGATCGCATACACCATGCTGGAACGCGTGCGCATCGCGGATCAGGCGGACAAGTTCCCCGCGCGGCTTTCCGGCGGCCAGCAGCAGCGCGCGGCGATCGCGCGCGCGCTGTGCATGGATCCTGCATTGATGCTGTTCGACGAGCCCACCTCCGCGCTCGACGCCGAGATGGTCAAGGAAGTGCTCGACATCATGAAGGCCCTTGCCCGTGGCGGCATGACGATGGTTTGCGTCACTCACGAGATGGCGTTCGCCCGCGAAGTGGCCGACCGCGTGGTCTTCATGGACGAAGGCCAGATCGTCGAGATCGCGGACGGCGAAACCTTCTTCACTGATCCCCGGCACCCGCGCACACGGGCGTTCCTGGACAAGATACCCTTTTAAGGAGACCTCATGCTTCGCATCGCGAACAGGCTTGCCCAGCTCGGCATTGCCTTGCCCGAGCCATCGGCGCCCGTGGCCAATTACGTCCCGTACACGCGCTCCGGCCGGATCGTCCATGTCTCCGGGCAGTTGTCCAGGGATGCCGCGCACGAGGTGAAAGGCATTGTCGGCGAGGACGTGACGTCCGAACAGGCCACCGGGGGCGCGCGGTTGTGCGCGATCAACCTCATCGCACAATTCCGCGCGGCGTGCGGCGGCGATCTCGACCGTGTCACGCAAGTGCTGCGCCTGGGCGGCTACGTACAGGCCGGGCCATCGTTCTTCGCAGTACCGGCAGTCATCAACGGTGCCTCGAATCTCATGGTCGAGGTTTTCGGAGAGCACGGCCGTCATTCGCGTTCGGCGGTCGGCGTCTACCGGCTGCCGCTGAATTACGCCGTCGAGATCGACGCCGTCATCGAAATTCGCGCCTGAGCGGGCGCCTCATCCAGATCCAACGTTTCGGAGTGACAAGACATGACTAATCGACGGCAGTTCCTTGCCGGTGCCGGGGCGGTGTCCGCGGGCACGCTGCTGGCCGGACATGCTCTGGCGGCGCCGGCTCAGGCAGGTGTGCGCGGCAGTCTGCTGGGGGGCGGACTTTCCTTTGCGCAGACCCAGCAGCGCCTTGCCGCGCTTTATGATATCGACAGGTCGATCGTGAACTTCGACGCGGCCTACTATGGTGCGATGACGAAGTCTGTGCATGCGGCCTATCTCGACAAGGTCGCATGGGTTAACCGCTATAATTCCACCTTCCTGCGCAGCGGCGTTCCCGACATGCCCCGCGACCAGGAACTCGACAAGTCCCGACAGGCCGTCGCCGACCTGATCGGCGCGTCGCTGGAGGAAGTGGCGCTCAGCGGGGGCGGCACCGAAGGGCTCTATGCCCTGATTACCAATTATGCGCTGCTCAAGGCCGGCGATGCGGTGATCTACTGCGATGCCGACTACGACGAGATGCAATACGCAATGGATTATCTCGAGAAGAGCCGGGGTGCGCGGGTCGTGCGGTTTTCGCTGCCGGAACCGCATACTCGGGCGAATATCCTGGCTGCCTACGAGAAAGTGCTGAAGGAAACGCCGCGCGCGAAGCTACTGCTCGTCACCCACGTGTCTAACCGCAACGGGTTGATCCCGCCGGTCAAGGAAATCGTCGCGATGGCCAAGGCACGCGGGATCGACGTGATACTGGACAGCGCGCAGGCGGTCGGTCAGATGCCGTTCAACGTGGCCGATACCGGCGCCGACTTTATCGGCTTCTCGCTTCACAAGTGGGTTGCGGCGCCGCTTGGTACGGGTGGCATCTATATCCGCAAGTCGCGCCTCGGCGACATCGAGCCGTGGCTGGGCAACCGCATATATTCGGCGGACGAGATTCGCTCGCGCGTTCCCAGCGGCACTGTCGATTTCGCGGCGCGCCTGACGATCCCGGCCGCGCTGGAGGTTCAGGCTGCCATGGGCATCGAGCAGAAGTTCTCGCATCTCAAGGCTTTGCGGGACTACTGGGTCACGCGCGTGCGGGACGTGCCCGGCCTGCAGCTGATGCTGCCGGATGAGCCAGGCAATTACGGGGCCATCAGCGCTTTCAGGCTCCCCGGCATGGACAGCCCCGCGAAGGCTAAGGCGGCGCAGGCCTTGTTCGTAGAGAAGCACAAGCTGCTCGTGGTCGCCAAGGCGGGGCTGGCATCTGGCGCCGGGCTGCGCGTGACGCCGGCGTTGTTCAATACCACGGCCGAACTCGACCGTCTGGTCGCCGCGATCCATCAGGAGCGTCGCGCCTTCGTCTGACGCTTGCGCGTCCCCGCCTATTGTCACCACAGTATCGGAGCATATCCATGACGCTTCTTCGCCTTGCGGCGACCTCATTCGTCTTCCTGATAGGCTTGGGATCCACGGCGGTCTCCGCCGACGAAGGTGCCGTCCTGTTCAAGCAGCGCTGCGCTGCGTGTCACAGCACCGAAGCCGGCAAGAAGTCCGGGGCGGGGCCGAACCTGTCCGGCATCGTCGGCCGTAATGCCGGTACGGGCGCCTATCCCTATTCACCTGCGCTCAAGAAGGTCAATGTCCGCTGGGATGCGCGTACGCTCGACAGCTGGTTGTCAGGCCCTTCGAAGATGGTGCCGGGAACGCGAATGTTCACCAGCGTACCCGTGCCGGACGATCGCAAGGCCATTGTCGCTTATCTCTCGGGCCTGAAGGCGCGCTGACGTCGCGGCCGCGCATGAAGAATGCGTCGCCGGGCAAGACCCATAAGTTTCATGCATGGACTCGTTCAAACCCGTCACTTGTCCCTTGGGAGGAGCCGGGCAAGATGGCGGGGACGAACCGGACAAGGGGTAAAGCTCCGGGGCATCGCAAGAATGCCCGCCGTTCGTCCGCAGGAGCGTGCAATTCTTTATCAGGGGGTAGCATGCATTTGAGATCGAACACGCCGCCAGCGCCATCCGGCGAACGCAGTGGCTGCGCTTGAACGCTACTGATGCTCGGGCGATGCCAGGGCGGCAGCGCCTGACGTAGCTGCCGGGCAGGCATTCAGAGACATCCGATCATCGCTGCCGGTCGCGGCGGCAAGGATCGTGTCCGCAAGTGACGGACCGATCTCACGCGTCTATCGATAAAACAGGGAAAACGAAGATCATGAGGCAACTTCGCAACATCGCCATGGCGTCTACCGGACTGGCAGTGCTTTCCTGCATCCTGCCGGCCACCGCAGCGTTCGCGCAGGAAGCCGGTGCGGACGGAGGTAGCGACATCGTCGTCACCGGTTCGCGTTTCGGCAGCCGATCGGCAGCGGAATCGGTCGTTCCCATCGATCGCATCAGCGTGGATGAACTGGCCCGCGGAGGGCGGACGGAAGTTCAGGACATGCTG
This sequence comes from Sphingomonas sp. LH128, assembly GCF_000293195.2. NCBI lineage: Bacteria > Pseudomonadati > Pseudomonadota > Alphaproteobacteria > Sphingomonadales > Sphingomonadaceae > Sphingomonas > Sphingomonas sp. LH128. The sequence goes on along the minus strand of NZ_ALVC01000187.1, from coordinate 2,602 downwards.
AAGACTTCCGTTCCCAGTTTCAGCACGCCGCGCCCCAATGCATCCGGGGCGGGCGAATTCCTCACTCCGCCGACATTGCGCGGCCTCTCGACCGGACAGCTGCTTGTACTGGTGAACGGCAAGCGGCGTCACTCGTCAGGTGATCTCAGCACCAGCAACGGTATCGGTCGAGGCGACGTCGCCTACGACTTCAATGCTATCCCCAGCATGGCGCTTTCCGGTGTCGAAGTCCTTCGCGACGGCGCTTCGGCCCAGTACGGCTCGGACGCGATCGCGGGTGTCATCAATCTCACCCTCGACAAATCGACCGGCATGAAGGGCAAGATCTCGACGGGCATCACCAAACAAGGCGATGGCGAATTTATCGACGTGGGCGGCAGCGTAGGGCTGCCGGTATGGAACGGCGGCGTGATCCGCGCGACCGTGCAGTACCAGAACCATGCGTCCACCAATCGATCCCTGGACGACACCCGCCAGCAGTATTTCGGCCATAATTCGGCCGGCGGCCTGGTCGCGCCGTCCTCTTTCTACGGCTCGGGCACGGGGCTGACTGCGTCCAGCGGCGCGCTCGATCCTCGCGAAGCGACGATAGAGCGTCACACCTCGCGTCAGGGTAACTCGAACTACGAAATGAAGTCCGTTTTCCTCAATGCCGAAATCCCCACCAACGGCGGCGGGGCGACTTTCTACGGCTTTGGCGGATACAGCGACCTCGACGGGCGCACGGCATTCTACTTCCGTCGTGCCGGCCAGGACCAGACCGTGCGGGCACTGCATCCGGATGGCTTCATTCCCTACGGCGACATTCGCTTGCGCAACGTTTCGGCAACGGGTGGCCTGCGCGGCGAAAATCTTGTGGGCTTCGACTGGGACGTCTCGACCGGCTACGGCAAGAGCCTGATCGACAACGGGACCAGCAACACCAACAACGTGTCCTACGGCACCGCCAGCCCGACGGATATTCATAACGGATCCACCCGTTACGATCAGTGGACTACCAATCTCGACCTGACACGCAAATTCGACATGGGCGATGGCAGCCCTCTCAACCTGGCTCTGGGCGCGGAGTATCGCGAAGAAACCTACCATCTGCTGGCAGGCGAGGTGGCGAGTTATGCCGATGGCGGGTTCGCTATTCTCGATGGCCCGAACGCGGGCAAGGTTGCCCCGGTCGGAACCCAACCCACGCCGGGCATTTCGCCGGTCGATGCGGCCTTCGGTCGGCGCAACAGCAAGGCGATCTACGGGGAAGTGGAAAAGCTGTTCTTCGATCGCCTGACGCTCGATGCGGCGGTACGCTACGAAAAATTCTCCGACTTCGGCAGCACCACCAACTATAAACTTTCCGGTCGTTTGCAGGTGATCGAGCCGCTGGCGCTTCGCGCATCGTTCAGCACGGGTTTTCGCGCACCGCATCTTGCGCAAATGTATTTCGGAAGTTCGACGACCAGCTTCATCAATGGCGTGGCGACGCTCATTCGCAACCTGCCCGTGGATAGCGAGGCCGCGCGCCTGATCGGAGCCACCGATCTCAAGCCGGAGAAATCCAAGAACCTGTCGGCCGGCTTCGTCTACACGAGTGGAGGCCTAACCTTCACGGTTGATGGCTACCAGATCAAGCTGACCGACCGTATCGTCCAGTCCGCAGTGTTCCAAGGCACGTCGCTCATCAATTATCTGGCTGCCAACGGCGTTGCGGGGATTGCAGGGGCCAGCTATCTCACCAATGCCGTGGACACGACCACGCGCGGTGTCGATGTGACGCTGACGGACAAGTTCGATCTCGGTTCGCTTGGCGAACTGTCGGTCCTGCTCGCAGGCAACTACAACAAGACGAAGTTCGACAAGATCGCCGGCACGCCCACCGAGATCGCGGCGCTGGGTATCACCACTCCGCTTTTCGACCTGACGCAGCAGGTTCGTATCTCCGACAGCCAGCCCCGCTCCAAGGTCCTGCTCAACCTGAACTGGAAGTCGGGCGACTTTTCACTCGGGCTGACCAATACCTACTACGGCAAGGTATCGGCAGTGGCATTCACCAGCCTGACACCCGCGCAGATCGCCGCGCTGACACCCGGCTACGATGTCACGCTGGTCCCGGTCTCCTCGACCAGCGCCAACTCGCAGGTGATCCAGCATTTCAAGGGCAAGGTCATTACCGACATTCAGGTGAATTATGACTTCACGCCCGGTATCACCCTCAGCGCGGGCGTAAACAATCTGTTCGACATCTACCCGACTCAGAACCTGCGTTCGACTGTCGCAAGCGTTGCGGCAGGGACAAACGGATCGGACAACGCCGGGACCTTGCCGTACAATGCAATCTCGCCGTTCGGCTTCAACGGCATGTCGTTCTTCGCCTCGGCTGGGTTCAAGTTCTGAGCGACCGATACGGAGTGATGCGCTGCGCCATCGTCTCGAAGCTGATTTTTCTGACGATGGCCGGCGCCGGCATACACGGGGGCATCGCTTTCGCGCGATCGGTCGCGCCGACCCCTTCCGGTGCGGCCGAGAGCGAGATTACGCTGATCGCTGCGCGGCTGGCAACGGGCAGGACCAACTGCGCCTCCATAATCGCTGGCCGACTGGACCGGATCGGGCG
>NZ_ALVC01000186.1:0-15968 GCF_000293195.2 Sphingomonas sp. LH128 | reverse complement strand
TCGCTCGCAATGACGGAGGTGGTTGCCGCAGAATGCTGCGCCCCAAAATACGCGGACAGCGCCGCAGCATTGGCATCCGCCGCACCTTGCGTGGCGCCCGAGGTCATCAGCAGCTGGCGACGGCGGCTCGGCCCGCTTGGCGCGCGCGGCGGCGCTTCCTCCATGACGATGTGGGCATTGGTGCCCCCCACGCCGAGTGAGCTGACCCCGGCGCGACGGGGGCGATCGTCGCGCCGGAGCCAGGGCGCGCTGGTGGCCTGTACGCGGAAAAGGCCAGTATCCAGCGCGCATTCGGGATTTGCGGCCCCGAAATGCGGAACAGGGGGAAGCTCGGCGTGGCGCATCGCCAGCGCCACCTTGATGACGCCCGCCGCGCCTGCGGCTGTGTCGGTGTGGCCGATGTTGGCCTTCACCGAACCCAAAGCGCAGGGCTCGGGCCTTGCGCCAGATTGCGCGAAGACCTGCCGCAGCGCCGCCACTTCGATCGGGTCGCCGATCGGCGTGCCGGTGCCGTGCGCCTCGACATAGTCGATGGCCGAAGGCGCGATGCCGGACACCGCGAGGGCCTCGGCGATCACCGCCGCCTGCCCGTCCACGCTGGGGGCGAGGTAGCCGACCTTGCGCGCGCCGTCGTTGTTGATCGCCGAGCCCCGGATCACCGCATGGATGTGGTCGCCGGCTGCAATGGCATCCTCCAGCCGCCGCAGCGCCACCACGGCGACGCCGCTGCCGAACACGGTGCCCTTGGAGTCCGCGTCGAAGGGACGGCACAGGCCGTCGGGCGACAGGATTTCGCCTTGCTCGTAGAGGTAGCCCCGGCGGTGCGGCAGCTCGATCGAGGTTCCGCCCGCAAGCGCCATGTCGCACTCGCCCGACAGCAGGCTCTGCGCCGCCATGTGGATCGAGACGAGCGAGGTCGAGCACGCGGTCTGGACGTTGATGCTCGGCCCCTTGAGGTCGAACAGGTACGACACCCGCGTCGTCAGGAAGTCCTTGTCGTTGCTGGTGTGGCGCAGCAGGAACAGGCCGACCTCGTTCACCAGCTTGCCGTTGGTGAGCAGGTTGTAGGGCATGTAGGCGTTGTGGCCCGATCCCGCGAAGACGCCGATCACGCCGCCTGTTCCCTCGGCAAAGCCCTGCGGCGTATGGCCTGCGTCCTCCAGCGCCTCCCACGAGCATTCGAGGAAGTGGCGATGCTGCGGGTCCATGACTGCAGCATCGCGCTTGGACAGGCCGAACAGCGCGGCGTCGAAGCACTCCATGTCGGCGAGCGGCGCGCCGCGGCGCACGTAGTCGGGGTTGCGCAGCAGCGCGGGCGAGACCCCGGCGGCGAGCAGTTCCTCCTCGGAATAAGTCTCGATCCCGTCGCGGCCTTCGCTCAGCAGCGACCAGAATTCCTCGGGGCCGTGCGCCCCGGCGAAGCGGCACGCCATGCCGACGATGGCCACCGCGCTGGAGGTGTCGAGCGAGGGGTCGAACGGTTCTTCGATGGGCTGGTGCATGGTTTAGACCCTCACGCCGATGCGGGCGGTAGCGCGACGATTGCGTGCCTGATTGCGCATTTCGGCGCGGTTCTGACCGGCGAGCGCGGCGGCATCGTCCTGCCCGCCCGACAAGTGCGCGCCGAGCGCGGCGATGGTCGGGAAGCGGAAGATGTCGGTCAGCGCGACCGGCTGCGTGAGTTCGGCGGACAAGCGGCGGTGGACCTGGATGGCGAGCAGCGAGTGGCCGCCGATGTCGAAGAAGTTCTCCGTCAGGCGCACTTGCGGCAGCTTGAGCACGTCGCACCAGATCGCCTGGATCTGGGCCTCCACGCCGGTCGCCGGGGCGGCGCTGTCGTCCATGTTGTCGACGACCACGCTGACGGGCTCGGGCAGAGCATTGCGGTCGATCTTGCCGTTGGGCGTGCGCGGCAGGGCTTCGAGCAGGACGAAGTTGCCCGGCACCATGAAGTCGGGCAGCCGCTCCCGCAGATGCGCGCGCAAGTCCTCGACCGCCGGGGCACCGGTGCGCGGGGCGAGGTAGGCGACGAGGCGGGTTGCGGCGCCTTCCTTGCGGGCGACCACGACGGCCTCGGTAACCTCGGGGTGCGCGGTGAGCGCGGCCTCGATCTCGCCCAGTTCGATGCGGTAGCCGCGGATCTTCACCTGATGGTCGAGGCGGCCGAGGAATTCGAGCGTCCCGTCCTCGCGCTGGCGGGCGAGGTCGCCGGTGCGGTAGACGCGCGCGCCCGGATTGAACGGGTCGGCGACGAAGCGTTCGGCGGTCAGCTCGGGCCGGTCGTGGTAACCGCGCACGACCCCCGCGCCGCCGATGACCAGCTCGCCCGGCGTGCCCTGCCGCACCGGCTGCAGCCGCCGGTCGAGGATGTAGATCTGCTGGTTGAGCAGCGGCCTGCCGAGCGGCGGCGCGCCCCCTTCATCCAGCGCGTGGACGGCGGACCACACGGTCGTCTCGGTCGGCCCGTACATGTTCATGACGGTGCCGGAAACGAGGCCGGTCATGTCGGTCGCCAGTTGCGGCGGGAACGCTTCGCCGCCGACCATGAGGTGCTGGAGTGCCTGCAGGCGCGGGCGGGCAGCCCGGTCGCTCGCGAGTACCTGGAGCAGCGACGGCGTACACTGCAGGTGCGTCACCCCGTGGCGCGCCATGAGGTCGTGCAGCGGGCGTTCTGCGGCGTTATGGTCCTGTTGAGTGCCGTTGAGTGCCAGTGTACGCAACTGCGCGATTTGCGGCAGATGTTCGATAACCGTCTCGGAATCCACGCCAAAATCGACAAGGCAGCCGATCTCGTCGACGCCGATCGCCGACAGGCGGTGAACCAGTGCGACGTTGTCCTCAGGCGTGCCGAACAAGCCGCTGGTCTCGAAGTAGCGCTCGAAGGCATGGTCGAGCAGGGCGTCGGTCTCTTCCTCGGAAATGTCGGAAAGTTCCAGTCTTTCAGCACCTTGCGGCGTCTTGAAAGCCGGAAACGACCAGGCGTACTGCTTGAGCAGATTGGTCGAGGTGCGCAGGTACTCGATGAGCGCAGGCTTGACGGCCGCGCGCACCGCATCTTCGCTTTCTCCAAGAAAAGTGTGCAACATCAAGGTGATGCGCCCTTCTCCCGAATGCCCGGCCTCGTGCCAGGCGCTACGATAGGCGGCGATCTTGGTCGCCACCTCCTCGATCGACTGCCCCAGCAGGTGCGTCAGCACATTCGCGCCGACCCGTCCTGCCTCGCGGAAAGTCTCTGAATTTCCAGCAGAAGTTATCCAGACCGGCAGCTCCGACTGGACCGGACGCGGGTACGTGCGCACCGAGACGTCATGCCCCAGCGGCCCCGGATAAGCCCGCGCCTCGCCCCGCCACAGGCCCCGGACATCCTCGACACAGCGCTTGAGAACGCCCGCGCGATCGGCATAAGCCACTGGATTCAGGACGAAATCGTCCGGCTGCCAGCCGGAGGCGAAAGCAATCCCCACGCGCCCGCCGGACAAGTTGTCGACCAGCGCCCACTCCTCGGCGATGCGAAGGGGATGGTGCAAGGTCCCGACCACGCTGCCGGCACGGATCTGCACCCGCGACGTGATCGCCGCGATCGCCGCTGCGGCGACGGCGGGATTCGGGTAAGGTCCTCCAAAGTCATGGAAATGTCGCTCCGGCGTCCAGATCGCCTCGAAGCCCTCGGCATCGGCGAAGCGGGCGCCTTCCAGCAGGAGGTTGTACTGCTCGGCCGCGCTGCCCGCGCTGGAACTGGCGAAGTAGAACAGGCTGAAACCGACCGGGCGCGCATCAACGGCGACCACTTCCGGCACATCGCCACGCACTTCGCGCTCGCTGGCGATGACGATGTGATAGCCGTGCATCAAAGGCCACATCAGTTCCAGCGTCGAGATGTCGAAACTGAGGCTGGTGACGGCAAGCCACGTCCCGTCCGGCGCGATCTTGCGGTCCATTCCCGCGTAGAAATTCAACAGGTTATGGTGCTCGACCATGACGCCCTTGGGCAAGCCGGTCGAGCCCGAGGTGTAGATCATGTAGGCGAGATTCGCGCCTTCTGCGCCGCCGTCGAACGGATCGGACGGGCATGCGGCGAAGACCTCGCGCATGGTATCGACGTGCAGGATCGGCGCGTCCGTCTGCGGCAGATCGCCCGCCAGCGCGGTCTCGCTGAGGATCAGGCCGAGGCCCGAATCCGCCACCATGTGCGCGATGCGATCTCGCGGATAGGACGGGTCGAGCGGCACGTAGGCACCCCCCGCCTTGTGCACGCCGATAAGGCAGGCGAGCATCTCGACAGAGCGCGACAGGTGCAGCCCGACGAGAACCTCCGGCCCTACGCCGCGCGCGGCAAGGTCACGGGCGATGCGGTTGGAAAGCGCATTGAGCTGAGCGTAAGTCAGCGAGGTGCCGAGGGCGGTCACCGCCGGCTTTTCCGGCGTGCGCGCCGCCTGTTCGGCGAAATGGTGATACCAGGCGGGGCCGGTGAGGAACGGGCCTTCGGTCGCATTCCAGGCGCCGACGATCCGCGCATGTTCCTCGGGCTCGAGCAGCGACAGGCTGCCGACCGGCGCATCGGAGGCACCTGCGCACATCGCCTCGAAGCCGCGCACAAGGTCCTCGGCATCGGCGCGGGCGAGACGGGTGCCGTCGCAAGTCCAACGCAGCGTGCCTTCGGAGGCGCAGACGGCGATGTCGAGTACGGCGTCGCTGGCGCGCGCTTCGTCGAGGCGCTTCACGACCTGTATGCTGACAGGGTGGTCGAAGCCGGTCCGCCCGCGCAGTTCCGGGCTGCGGGCGATGAGGTCGGCGGAAATGGCCACGCGGCGGTGCATTCCTGCCACTTCGCGCTCCAGCGTATCGCGCAAGGCGGCGATGGGAGCGCTGAAATCGACCGCAACCTTGAGCGGCATTTCTGGCGCGAACCAGCCCGCCACATCGTCCAGTCGCGCGCGGCTGACACAGTCGCAGTACCCGATCTCGACACTCGCGCGGTCTGCAGCGCGCGCCAGCCATGCGACCAGAGCGGCCAAAGCCTCGCCGGCACCCAGCCCCTGCGGCAAGGCGCGGTCCAGCACGAAGGGCTGCGCAGGCCCGTCACCGACGCGCGGCGTGAACTGCGGCAGTTGCAGGCTCTCGCGCTGCTGCAGGCGGCGGCGCCACCATGCCTCGTAGCGTCCGGCGGCGGCATCGAGGCCGTCCAGCTGATCACGGCGCGTATCGTCGATCACGGTGAATCCGCCCGCCCCGATGAGCAGTTCACCGACCTGCACACCACTCAACACTTCGCCCGAAAGCGTGGCGAGGCGATCGATCCGCATGTCCAGATCACCGGTCGCGACCACAGGTGTCGGGCCGGAGACGAGGATAGTGCCCGGTGCGCGGCCCGATGCACTGGCGAGCGGCGTGACCTGCTGTACCAGCAACAGATGCTCGTCCAAGAGCGCCTTTGGAGCGCCCATCGGGTTGGCGTAAGCGCCGAAGTCGAGCGCGCGGACGAAGCGGGCGATCTCCTCGGCCGAGCGGCTCCAATCGATGGTGGCGGCCGCCTGCGGGCGGTCGGCGCGGCCGACCATGCGATCGGGCGCGCGGTCCTGCCGGACGGCCGCTGCGACCGCGCCGCCCAGATCGGCGACGAGCCCTTCGAAGCAGCGCAGGCCCGCCTCGAAGCAGCGGGTGTTGAGCGACAGCGCGGTTTCCTCTTTGGCGATGTCGAAGCGTTCGGCGGCGAGGATGGCGCCTTCGTCCACCGCGCCGGTCATCAGGTGCCAGGTCACGCCGTGGCGCGGCGCTCCGTCCAGCAGCGCCCAGACCGGGGTGTTGAGGCCTGCCAGTTCGGGCAGCGGCCCGTCATGGAAGTTGATCGCCGCGCGCGAAGCCAGCGCCAGAACTTCGGCCGGAAGGACGGCGAGGTTGGAGATGCTGAAGACGTAGTCGACGCTGCCGATTTCGGCCGCCAACAGGGCGCGCGGTTTCTCGAACAGCGCAATGCCGTGACGGCGCGCCCAGTCGGCGGCGGGAGACATCGGCGCCGCCACGACGGCGGCGATCCGGTGCCCGCGATCGAGGAGCAGCCTGCCGCATTCCGCGAGCAGGGTTTCATTACCGATGAGAATGCTGCTCATGTCCGAACCAACAGGCGATTGCCCGTTGCCGGTGAAGTCGTCGAAAGACGCCATGTGATGCCCCACGCCTGAATGATTTCCCCCAAGTCGATACCGACTGTATTGGGGCTTAATTTGGAAAACTATGTCCCAAACCCCGCCCCTGTTTTCACCATGGATGGTTACTTGGGTGTTTTAGGGAGCGAATTACTTATACTCGATCAGACGGGCGGGCCGCGCCGTGATGTGCCGGGACTTGCGGCGGCGCCAGTAATCGATCTGGCCCTGCAGATGCGGCAACTTGCCCAGGATCAGCCAGGTCGCCTGAAGCGGGTCCTTGCGCGCCCGAATGCGCAGCCACAGCACGGGCCAGAGCAGCCATAGCGGCGGCAGCGACCAGACCACGTTGCTCAGGACCTTGCGGCGCAAGTCGCGCCCCGCTTCAGGGTCCTGCGCGCCGCGCATCGCCAGTGCCTCCGCCGTCGCATAGCCGCTGCGTCGGTTGCGCTGCCACCACTGGCCAAAGCGCATCATCGCCGCGTCGTGGATGGTCATGTCGCCCTCGATCCGGCGAATGAGCCAGCCGCGCCGCCGCATGCGATGGCACATGTCCGGCTCCTCCCCGGCGATCAGGGTCTCGTCGTAGCCGTTGACCTGGCGCAGCGCCGCGACCCGCAGCAGGGCATCGCCGCCGACGCTTTCGGCGAGGCCGACGGGCGTGTTCCACTCGGCCTCGCACAGCCGGTTGTAGCGGCTGGCGTCCGGAGCCTTCTCGCGCCTGCGGCCGCAGACGGCGGCGAGTTGCTGGTCGGCCAGCATCACGGTTCGCGCTTTTTCGAGCCAGCCGGGGATCAGTTCGCAATCGCCGTCGATGAAGTGGACGAGTTCCAGTTGCGGGTCATTGTCGAGATGCCACTGCAGCCCGGCGTTGCGCGCCCGTGCGGCAGTGAAGGGCGCGGTGGGGTCGAGTTCGACCACCGGCAGCCCCCGTGCCCTGACCCGCTCCACGCTGCCGTCGGTCGAGCCGGAATCTACGTAGACCCCCCGCTGTCCGGTCCGCGTGACGCTGTCGATGCACAAGGTCAGGCGCGCGCCTTCGTTGCGGCCGATGATGACGAAGCCTACTGGCGTCATGGCAGGCGCTCCGTGCGGGTCCACTCCCGCTCGCGCCGGGTCACGAACTGGGCGATCAGCGGCAGCTTCCAGACGAAGTAGCCCGGCAGTTCGCGCAAGGACGACCACGGCAGCGCGTCGCGCCCGTGATGCCACCATGCGAGCGACACGCCGAGCGCCGCCGCGACCTGAGCCGCCAGCAAGGTCAGGAACGGCGCCGTCGGTCCCGCCAGCGCGAGCACGATCGCCAAAGCGGCCGCCGAGCAGAGCGCCAGCAGCACGGTCGGCGGCACCATGAGGTCCAGCGCCACCACCGCCAGCGCCGGGCGCCGTACCGCGCGCGCCAGCAGTCTGGGAACGTAGCGCCAGGCGGTCTGCATCATGCCGTGCTCCCAGCGGCGGCGCTGGCTGCTTGTGCCCTCGACCGAACTGGTGGCGCTCAGGATGCGGGCACCGGGCTCGACGACCACGCGCCTGCCCGCGAGCAGCAGGTCGAGACCCATCTCCAGGTCCTCCACCAGAGAGCCGCCGGGCCAGCGCATTTCCAAGTACATCGCGCGCGGAAAGGCCATGCCCGAACCCTGCAGCAGCGCCATGCCGGACAGGCGGGCCAGCCCCTGCAGCCGCACGAGGTTCTTGACGAGGAAGGCGAAACTGGAAACCCGTACGACCGCGCCCGCATCGCGCGGGGCGGCAAGCAGGAAGATGCCCTGCACGGCGGCATCGCGCCGCGCCGCCGTCTCCGCCAGCGCCGTCAGGGAGCCCGGCATCGCCCGGCAATCGGCATCGAGCACGATTACCGCGCCGCAGTCCGGACGATGCCCGGCGATGAAGGCGCGGGCGTAGTCCAGCGCATGACCCTTGCCGCGAAGGTCGGGGTCGCGGCGTTCGATCACCGTCGCGCCCAGCGCGCGTGCTCTTGCCGCCGTATCGTCGGAGCAGTTGTCGGCGACCACCAGCAGTTCATCACCGCCGCGCAGCTGCGCCAGAGCCGCGCGGGCGCTAGCTTCGATCCCGGCGGCTTCGTCGTGGGCGGGCATGACGACGATGAAGGACGGCGCCTCCCCGCTCTCCACCGAAGGTCCACGCCGTGCACCGACGAGGCATTCGAGCGCCAGCATCGCCGTCGGTAACCCCGCCGCGACCGCCATCCACCATGCAAAACCCAGCGCCATGCGATCGGCGAGCGCAAGCACATCCATCCGCTTCCCCCTCTCGCGCCCCACGGCGCCAGCTTCACCGGGGCCGAGGATAAGGAGCCGCCGAGGGGCCGGGCAGCCCTGAAACTCCCTTGGAAGTTCTCATGATCGACACCGGACCGCCCCGGCCAATAGACTTGAACCCGAAGCTTCATTGCGGATTTTCAAGGAGAGTTGCTGCGTGCACATCGGGCTCTGCTCACATCGTCGGCTGCCGTTTGCGCGCACGATGACCGGACGCGTGACGCCCGGAAGCGCGACACAATGACCGCGCAGGCCCCGAGCGCCGGATGGGCGCCGCTCCGCCCCGGCCTGATGAGCCGACTGCGCGGCGCTGCCCTGCGGGACACCAACGTCGTCGTCGCCTCGGTGGTGGTCACGAACCTGCTGCGGGCGGTGAGCAGCATGATCCTCACCCGGCTGCTGGCACCGGAGGTGTTCGGCATATCGGGCGTCATCGCCTCGCTGCAGTTGACCATCGCCTTGCTCAGCGACTTCGGCTTCCAGGGCTTCATCGTCCGGCAGAAGGACGGCGACCGCAAGCGCTTCCTCGACACGGTGTGGACGGTGGCGGTGCTCCGTTCGCTGCTCCTCACGGCGATCATGGCGCTGCTGGCGGTGCCGATGGCGCATGTCCTCGGCAGGCCCGAACTGGCCCCGCTGATCGCCGCCGCCTCGCTGCTGTTCCTGGTGGACGGCCTCGCATCGACCAGCATGATCACGGCGCTGCGCAGCGGCCGCATCCTGCGGCTGTCGGGCGTCGAACTCTTCGCGCTGATGATGCAGATCGCGGCGAGCGCGCTGCTGGCATGGGCCTGGCCGACCTACTGGGCGATCCTGGGCGGCATGTTCATCGGCACCGGGCTGAAGTCGCTGCTGAGCTTTGTGGTGTTCCCCGACGCCCGGCGCGCCTTCGGGCTGGAGCGCGAGACGCTGAAGGCGCTCTGGGCGTTCTCCCGCTACGTCACGGGATCGAGCATCATCTACCTGATGGTCACCCAGTGCGACAAGCTGGTGCTGGCCAAGTTCATGCCGCTGGACCAGTTCGGGTTCTACGTCCTTGCTGGCAACCTCGCCTCCGCGCCGCTGGCCTTCGCGGGCAACTACACCAGCCGCGTGCTGCTGCCCGCCTATGCCGCGCTGTGGCGCGAAGGCGCGAGCGACCTGAAGGCGCAGTTCTATGCCCGGCGAAGACTGCCCTCCATCCTCTACGCCGCCGCGACCGGCGGGATCATCGGCAGTGCGCCGCTCATCATCGGTCTGTTCTACCACTCCATCTACGCCGAGACGGCATTCTACATGCAGATCCTGTGCATCTCCTCGCTGCTGGCGATGCCCTCCAACGCGGCGAACGAAAGCCTGATCGCGACCGGCCGGGTCAGCGCCTATTTCGAAGCCAACCTCGCCAAGCTCGCGTGGCTGATCGTGATGGGAACCGCGGGCTATCTCCTGTGGGGACAGATCGGGCTGGTCGTGACGGTTGGCACCATCGAAGGCGCGGCGCTGGGGCTGAAGTGGTGGCGCATGTGGCAGGTGAACCTGCTGGACTTGTGGCAGGAGGGACTGTTCCTCGGCGCCGGGCTCGTCGGCGCGCTTCTCGGAGTGGGGGCCAATCTCGTGCTGGGCCCGTTCCTGACATGAGCGACATTCCCGACAATGACACGCTGCTGATCTATGCGCCGGTGCCGCTGCACCGCGATGCGGCGGGCAATCTCTTCGTCGAGGCGCAGGCGGTGAACGGTCTGCGGCTGTGGGCCGCAAACTTCGCGCGCGTCATCGTCATGATGCCGCTGAGCCCGGAGCCGGTTCCTGCGGGCTGGGTGCCGGTTTCCGACACCGGCGGCAAGCTGGACCGGGTCCGCTTCGAGATGCTGCCGATGGCCTACCGGCCGGACCAGTTCCTGCGTCATCTGCCGGCGACGCGTCGCCATATCCGCAGGCTGATCGCCGAGGCGCAGTGGCTCAGCTTCGCGATCGGCGGCCTGTTCGGGGACTGGGGCGCGGTTGCCGGTTTCGCAGCCCACGACATGGGCCGCCCCTTCGCCGTGTGGACCGACCGCGTGGAATCCGAAGTCGTCCGCAAGTCGTCGGCGAGCGGCCCCTGGAAGGAGCGCCTGCGCGCCCGGCTGACTCACCGGCCGATGGCGTGGCTGGAGCGCGCGGTGATCCGCCGCGCCTCGCTCGGCCTGTTCCACGGGCGGGAGACTTACGAGACTTACGCGCCCTTCGCCACAGGCCCGGCGGAGGTGGTCCACGACATCCACATCGCGCCCGGCGACCACATCGCCGCGGATCGCCTCGCCGCCAAGGTCGCGCAGGCAGGCGAAGGGCCGCTGCGGCTGGTCTACACCGGGCGAGCCGATCCGATGAAAGGCCCGCTCGACTGGATCGAGGTGCTGGAGCGCCTTGCCGCCATGGGCGTGGACTTCCGCGCCCGCTGGCTGGGCGACGGATCGGAACGGCCCGCGATGCTCGCCCGCATCGCCGCCGCCGGGCTGGAAGCGCGTGTCGAGATGCCCGGCTTCGTGACCGACCGCACCGCGATCCTCGAAGAACTGCGCGGCGCCCATGCTTTCCTGTTCTGCCACCTGACGCCGGAATCGCCGCGCTGCCTGATCGAGGCGCTGGCGTCCGGCTGTCCGATCGTCGGCTACGGCAGCACTTATCCGGCGGACCTCATCTCCGTCCACGGCGCGGGCGTGCTCGTGCCGATGGGCGACAGGGCCGCGCTGGCCGGGGAACTGGCCCGGCTGGACGCGGACCGCCCCCGGCTCTCGGACCTGATCGTCAAGGCATCGCGCGACGGCGCGCCGTTTACCGACGAGCACGTCTTCGAACACCGCAGCGAAGTCATCCGCCGCCATCTCGGCCCGGCCAATGCGCGGGCCGGGCTGGCTGCGAAGCAGCCGCGGCAAGGCACACCGGCCATTTCCGGGGTCTAACGCACCGCGAATTGAACACCCCTCGTCATTGCGAGCGCAGCGAAGCAATCCAGAGCGGTTTATGCGGCCCTGGATTGCTTCGCTGCGCTCGCAATGACGACCTCGGTTCTCAAGCCGAGGCCAAGCCCTGCCGCACACCCGACGCGGGCCGCTGCCGCAGCGTCTGCTGGTACTCTTCCTCCGCCTGATGCGCGGCATAAGTCCGGCTGATGGCCCGGATGGCGGCGGCGAAACCCATGAAGCCGATCGTCAGGTAGGCCATGCGGGTGGCGAAGAACGTGAAGAACAGCGTTGCCGCCAGCGCGGCGAGGCTGCCGAACACGAAAGCCGCCGGCACCGCCGTCCCCGTCGCGATCTCGGCGCGGCGCATGCGCCACAAGTACGAGAGCGGGGCCGTGAAATTCCACACGAAGGCTGCCAGCCCGATGACCCCCGAAACGAGCGCGAACCACAGGTACGAGTTCACGTAGTCGATGATGCCCTCTCCCTGGCGCATGTCGTTCAGGCGCACTTCGAGCTGGTCACGGGAAAAGCCGACGATCGGGCTGTCCCAGAACTCCTGCACGCCGCGATCGAAGAGGGCGCGGCGATATTCGCCGGTCTCGCTCGCCTGGCCCGACAGGCCGAGGGAGTCGGAGAAGGACGGGTAGATGCTGGCCGCAGCGAAGATCAGCGTCAGCGCCGCCGCCGTCGGCGCGGCCTTGCGAACGAGCGCGCTCCAGCGACCGAGGAACATGTCGGCGAGCAGGACCGCGATGCCCAGCGCCACCCAGGCATTGCGCGACTGCGGCGCAGAAAGGCCGAGGAACAGGGCCGCGCAGAGCAGACCATGGCGCATCCGGGTCCGGAAATCGTCGCGAATGAGCCACAAGGCAAGCATGCACAAGGTCATGACCAGCGCGATCGAGGTCGGCTCGTTGAACGGTCCGCCCGGTCGCATGAAGGCACCGCGCACTTTGACCGCGAGCAGCTTGGGCACGTCGTAATGCCAGTACAATTCGTTGTACATCGGCCAGTTCTGCACCATCTCGAATACGAGCACGCCTGAAATCGCGATGCCGGAGCAGGCGAACCAGCGCATCGCCGTGCGCATCGAGGCAAGATCCCTGAAACCCCGGCTGAGGATGAAGTACGGCATGCCGTAATCGAAACCGATGTTGATCGTCGTGCGCAGGAAGTGCGTAAGGCTCGTCTCGCGGGCCGATGCAAAGACCATGACGAGCAGAACTGCAGCGACGCGCATGTCGTCGCCGCGCCCGATCCGCGCCTTGCCGGGCGCAATGACGATCGCGATGACCGCGCCCAGGGCCAGCATGTCGTGCACGCTGATGTCGAACAGCTTGATGCCGGCCAGCTCGACCGCCTGGTCGAGACTGGGGAGCAGCATCAGGCTGTACAGATAGACCCCCGCGATCTCTTCCGACCGACGGGCGAACAGCGGAACCCACATCAGCATGACGAAGTAGAGCATCCACACGTTCGGCAGCAGCCAGGCGACGGCGGGCATGAAGAAGGTGATGAGCACCGCCTTCACCGCCATCTCCTCGCGCAGAGGCGCGCGCAGGCATCGCAGGAACCAGAGCACGCCTGCCGTACTGCAGACGGCGCCGTAGAATCCCGGCTTGGCGACGACGAACAGGATGGCGGCCGTGACCAGCATAGCCACTACGATGAGCGGCATCGCTGACGAATTCTGTCGGTTCAATGGCTTGCCTCCAGGAAGCGGTGCACGGCCTGATACTTGGGCGCCTCGGCGATCGGCTGGCCGCCGTATTCGCGCAGGCCCCACGAGCCGTATTCGGAGATCGGCGCGGTCGATGCATAGAGCATCATCGTGTCGCCGAAGCGGTCGCGCCACTCGGTAAGATAGCGGGCATAGGCCTGCCCCATGCGCGGATCGCGCTGCACCGACCGGGCAAGCGCCAGATCGGGCGTGACGAGGTGCTGCCCGGCTTCGTACGTGATGTAGCGCTTGCCGTACTGCGCGGCGATCTCACGCTGCTCGCCCGCCATGTCGAGCGACTTCTCGATCGCGGCGGGCATCGCCGCGAAGACGCGGTCGGTATCGCCGGCATGGTAGGCGTCCATGTCCATCCACACGTAAGGCGCGGTCGCCAGGGCATCGACCCAGTCGGCGGTATCGCGAAAGCCCAGAATCATGCGCGCAAGACCGGCATTGGCGTTCTGCGTCGCGGCGACCCGCACGAGCGCGCCGGGCCTGTCGGCGAACACCTGCGTCCAGATCCGCATCGTCTCGGTCACCCGCTCGGCGTAGCGCTCCATCGCGGCGCGAGTGGCGTTGCCCTCGCCCAGACCGCGCGCCAGCCCCTCGCGCTCGGCGTCTTTGGTCGCGTCGAACATGTCGTTCCAGACCTCGTTGCCCAGTTCGACGTAGACCCGGCTGCCCGGATCGAGCCGCTGGTGGACGAGCTGCGCGAAGCTGCGGACGTAAGCCTCGTCGGCGTGGAAGGGCAGGGTGAACCAGGCATCGGCGTGGACCGTGTTGGCAAGGTCGACCATGTCCTCCACCGACGCGCCTGCCGGGCCGGACTGCGAAGAGGTTTGCGGGAGTGCCCGCTGGCTCCAGGTCAGGCGCAAGTTGTCGTTGGTGCGCTGCCAGTCCATGAAGCGCAGCACCCCGAAGCCCGACACGAAGTTCACGAACTCGGGGTCGAAGCGGACGCTGGCGGGCGTGCCTGCCTTGCGGCAGTCGATGTCGCGCACCGGGTCGCGCGGATCGGTGCGGGTAAGCTCGATCCACGCCATCTCGTTCTCCTGGCCGGTCGGCGAGAGCCTGAGGTCGAGGCTGTGCGGCCCGCGCCCGGTCACTTCGACCACACCGTCGGCTTCAAGCTGGCCGGTGCCCAGGAAAGTGCAGCGCACTTCGACCGGCCGGAACGGCGCGGCGGGCATGACAAGCAGCCGCGTCGCGCTCTGGCCCGGCTCGAGCTGTTTCACCCACCCCAGCGCGTCGAGCTGGCCTGCAGGCATCGGACTCCAGCCCTCTCCGCGCGACTGGAACCATTCGCTTTGCGCGATCATGTTCGCGAAGGCCTGCTGGCGGTTGTACCAGTGCAGCGTGAACAGGTTGATTCCGATGGTCGTTTCCGGCGCGGGCGCGACCCGGACCGACCGCAGTTCGGTGCCCCCGGCGGCCTGCCACGCCCCTCCGACGTAGAGCAGCGCGGACAGCGATGCCGCCCCTCCGACCAGCATCGCCAGTGCCATGCGGTTCATGATTCGCCCCCGGATCATGCCCCGCGCCTATGCGTGCAGCGGCGTTCGCGCCGGGACCGGAGCCCGGCTGCTGCGCCACATCTGGTGGATACGGAAGATTTGCGGCCCCTCGATCAGATAGCGCCGCCAGAGCCGCTGCGGGTTGGAGCAGAGCCGGAAGGCCCACTCCATCGACATCTGCTGGATGACCACCGGCGCACGCTCCTGCTCGCCGGACAGGAATTCGAGGCTGGCGCCGATGCAGAAGCCGATGCCCTGCCCGCCGCGCGCTTTCGAGACGCGCCGCGCGATGATCTCCTGCTGCGGCGAGCCGACGGCGAGGAAGGAATAGCGCGCCTTCGCCTCGACGAGGAAGCGCACCGCCCGCGCCGTCTCGCGCGGGTCCTTGATGAAGCCCATCGGCGGGTTGTAGTGCCGCACGTTGCGCAGCCCGTAGAGATCCTTGATCCGCGCCACGGTGGCCTCGCTGCCGCCCAGGATCGCGACGGCGTCGTCGGGGGCGATACCCTGCTCGAACAGGCGCAGCGTCAGGTCGCTGCCCGTCACCACCGGAAGCTCGCGGCCGTCACCGCGCGCAAGGCGGGCGAGGATGCGGCTGTCGCACAAGGTCATCCACGCGTCGCGATAGGCCGGCCACAAGTCCGAACGCCGCCGCAGCAGCCGCACGACATGATCGACGTTGGGCGTGACGATATAGGTGAAGGGCGCCGTGGGCGGCCGCTTGCACACCGCGTCCATCGCCGTCGGCAGGTCGATCGGCGTGAAGTCGAGGTCGAGGAATTCGACATCGTCGCGGTGCGCTCCGCGATCGGCAGCCTCATGCCCGGCATCGAGATCGAGCACATCCGGCAGCGGCAGACCCAGGGCGGGTGCCAGTGCGGGCGCAGGAATTTCAAGGCCGGTGATGTTCAGGTGTTCAAGCGACATAGAGCGTACCTCCCCACACGCGATTATGCCGCCGCCCTGCGCCGTGGTCTTCCCGAGCAACTGCGCAGGGTGAAGGGAGAGGCCCATTCCGCCTGCCGAAAATCCCCCTGGGAAATATCCGCAAGGTGTGCGCGACGAGCCGATGCGGGTTTCTCCCCACGGATAAGCACGCCCTCCAATGGGAGAATTTTCGGCAAGTACCGCATGGGGTTAGCTTTTCGACAGACCGGCATTCGATGTCGGCTGTGGGGGTAGACATGCTTCAATCGAACGATTCACATCGGTCGCGCACCGCGCGCCGGTCGATCCGAGCCGTTGCGGCGGCCGCTTCGCTGATCGCCATGGGCCTTGCGGTCCACCCGGTCGCAGCGCAGGTCAAGGCTGGCAGCCCTGCCGGTCCGGCGATCGCGCCCGCCGTATCCGGCGCCCAGTCGGCCGCCGCGATGCCCGACGCCGCCTCGGCC
>NZ_ALVC01000185.1:0-5196 GCF_000293195.2 Sphingomonas sp. LH128 | reverse complement strand
GCGAAATTCACGCCCACCCCAATCCGCACAAGGCCGGGTTCCGTCGGCGCTTACCCCGATGGACCTGCACCTTCACAGATGCCGTCCGATCCATGGGAAGCCGTAATACAGCAAGCAGAGGCCGAGATCCACGCGCTTATCGAAAGCGGCAACCTCGCCCCCGACAAAGTGACCGCTGGATGGATCGAAATATCGGCGGGCCACCTCTACCGCAAACACTCCAAGTTGCCTGAAACCCTGAGCCGCGAAAGGTAGCGGCGGCATTATGACTTCCGCCTCGTAGCGAACGTAACTGACTTGCTACGTCCTGAGATTTATGAACTGGGATTGCATCCGACACCGGGCCGCGCGGATCAGCCTTCGATTTTGCCTGGAGCGCACGCCCCGTTCTCAGGGCTGCGGGGCTCCCAACACCACTCCCGGAGGTTCGTCCGCTCCCAAATTGGCCGTTTGCTCAGCTGAATGCGCATCCGTAGGGGCCGTTTCTACCTCGCGCACCTCGAGTGCCACTTGATTTGCCGACCGGGCGGCAGCCTCGGGCCCACCATTATCCAGCGCCTGCGGTTCGGCATTGTAGCTGGCCGACATTGTCCCGGGCGGCTCATCGACGGAAAAGTCGGCGTAATCATAGCGATCCGGCGACAGCGCATAGTCGTTGTAGGAGCGATCGTTATCGCTTTTCGCAAAGTCGTCCGGCACTGACGCGGAATTGAAAAGCCAGGTCGGCGTCACATTGTCAGCGAGGGCGTAGCTATCGGTCTCCTGCGAACCGACATCGCTAGCGACATCGCCCTTCCAGCCATAGCGGTCGCGCCAAGTGTCCTCGACTCCGGTGATTTGTGTGGGGACGGTGGTCGCGGCAATCAATCCGAGTGAGGTCGCGCCAGCGACGCCGATTATCAGGGCGCCTGCCATGAAAGAGGTCACTCTCATTTCTCATTTCCCGTCGACGCAGTTGCGTAGGGGAAACGTGGCGAAACGCCTGAGCGTTCCTAATTCTTGTCAGTTTCCACGGAAGTGCAATTTTGGTGGATGACACCCAGGTGGACTACAGCGATGGTTCCCATCTCCGCTGGCTCGTCAGCTTCAACTGCCGTGAAGTGGAAAATGATGAACCGTCGGTTGCGGCCCTGGATCGGGGCTTGGGTCTGGAAGGCGGTGTTGGTCATGTTGGCCGGATTCACGCCTGACAGCGTTCACTTCAGCCTCGATAACTCCATCATTTACGCTCATGTCTCGGCCGCTGGCGGAAAGAGGGTCTCATCAGCGATCTCTTAGCCGTTCGCGGGCGTCGGGTTTTCCAGCAAGCATTCCGGTCTGGTTGATGCGCGCGGTTGGAACGCGGGTCGCATCGATGCATTTGGGATGCGTTGGGAGATCAGCATGGCATACAGCGATAAAATGACGGCGCTTGCCCGGCTCGGTTTCGCTGCTCGCGGGCTTGTCTACATCTTGATTGGATGGCTTGCGTTTAACGCGGCGCGGACGGGGGCAGAACCTAGTGACAACCAAGGGGCGCTCGGCAGCCTCAGCGAAAAGCCATTGGGCCATGTCATACTGGCGATTTGCGCGGTCGGCTTCGCAGGCTATGCCTTCTGGAGAATTGCTGAAGGAGTTCTCGATCCGGAAGGACGAGGCAATACCTTGAAAGGCAAAATGGAGCGCATCTCCTATCTGATCAGCGGGGCTGCTCACGTCTCGCTCTGCCTCGTGGCGGCAAGACTGGCTCTACAGCAGACATCCGCAAGACACGGTAGCCCGGGGGATGAGGCCGCACAAAACTGGTCTGGTTGGTTGCTCGACTTGCCGGGCGGCCTGGCTCTGCTGGTCGGAGTGGGTATCGTATTATTCATTGTGGCCGCCGCGCAGGCGCACAAAGCATATGAAGCAAGCTTTGATGAACTGAACAGCGATGTGCCAGCCCCGGCTTATGTGCGCTGGATCGGCAGGTTGGGATACGGCTCTCGGGCAGTTGTTTTTGCTGTGATCGGTTGGCTTTTGATAGCCGCTGCCATTCACCACGACCCCGCCCGAGCGGGTGGTTTAGGCGACGCATTGACAGAACTGCGCGCGCAACCGGAAGGCGTGGCGGTTCTATCGATAATTGGAGCTGGGCTGGCGTTGTTCGGCGTCTTCAGTCTCGTGGAAGCCCGTTTCCGGCACATTACGGTTCCGCACGTACAGAGTCCGATGCAGCTTTGACTATTCGCACGAGCGTCCACCAAGGTCTGACGGCTTCGGAACATGCCGGTTACGGCGATGACTGAAGGCGAAGTTGGTTCCCATGCGGGCGGAACGCAGCAGCCGCTGCGCGTTCTTGGACTGAATATGGCGCAGTGGGTATTGAGAATGCCTCTCAATTGGAACTGAGACAGAGGATACCAGTTGAACGTATAATCGCGTACAGGAGAGGTATAATGGTAGAAGTTCACCGGGATATTCACGGCACTCGAGTTGTCGAGAAGCGTAGTAATGCTGGTCGCACAATTGCGATTATCGCGCTAATCGTCGTCGCGGTAGTGGGCCTCCTGTTCGCAACAGGCTTCTGGAAAGCGGACGTTTCTGGCGGTGACATGCCCGAGGTCAGCGTAAAAGGGGGAGACCTCCCGAAGGTTGACGTCGATTCGAAGGAGGTCGTCGTAGGAACAAAGAAGGCGGAGGTCGACGTCCCTACCGTAGGCGTGAAGGACAACGGCGAAAATTAAGTTTCCGTTATGCCTTGGTCGGGCCCTTGGCAGCGCTGAGGGCCCGTTATGAGGTGTCGATTTGCTGTCCCCGCCTACGTGTGAAACGACAATTTGATATGCAATCAGATCGCCTTGCAAGTCCGGTCTCGCGTCCCAGACCAGGAGTTTGATCCGGTCCGCCCTGCGCGCTCGGAAGAAACAGCATCCCTGAGAAGGGATCGAGCCTGAGTTCGCGCTCGACTAGCGAGGCAAGGCCCACCATTCCGTTCCTGAAGTCTGCGGGCTGCGTTGCGACCAGTACCTTCAGGGGGCCGGGCGGGATAATCACGCGCTCACCCGCGCGGCCAACAACACCCGCTCGATGTGATCCGCGCTCACGTCGGGCGGGATGCGGATCAACAGCCCGCTTGCCTCGACGACGATCTGTCCGCTGACTGGTGGCACTGCCGCGCTGGACAGCTCCTCGACCTTCCCACGCTCGACCATTGCCAGCGCAAAGGTCATCGGCTCCGCGCGCTCCCGCAATCCGACTCGCCAGGTGTACAACTGCTGAGGAAACAGCCCGTGGCGGCGCGCCATTGCCGACACATTGGCGCCCGGCTCAGGGCTTTCCGCGATGATCTGCGCCCGCGCCTCGGGCGTCCATTGTCGCTTGCCCTGCGCGCTTTCGATCACGTCAAGCCGCTGCACCTGACCCCGGTCGTTCATTTCGAAACATGTTTCGAAATCAGTTTCATCACTCACTGGTAACCTCGCCGTTCATTACGGCGAAATTACCAACCTCGGAGCAATTGAAAATGTGGGGGATCTTTACCGCTTGCCTTGATAGTGGCCGACCGTGGGGTCGGGCGAAATGGGGGGCGAGTAGGATTTGGGTCGCGCGTCTTGAAGGTGATGGTCGATCAATTGGCAGGGCAGCTGGAAGACGATGACAACCTTCCGGGCCTTCGCGTGATTCTCACAGCGCCCCTTAAGAGTTTCGGATTGACAATCGTGCCATGAAAGCCTGTTGCTGCGCGTGACGGCCGGTCGAGATCGATGGATGAACCGTAGCCTTTGGCCTCCGACGGTCGACACGAACGTCTGGCGGCCTGCAATGGATATTTTCCGCCTTCCGGCTGTCCATGTTGCCATTCCAAGCCACCAGTCAATCATATGGAACCGCGCGTATCCACTCGACCTCTTGGGCTAATGAATTTTCGAGAGGTGACCGCTAATCTGTTGAAAAGCATTCTTCAGATGCTCCTCGCTCGCCGATAGAGTCATTCCCGAAATCATCGAATGCGCCCGTACTGCGACGTTTAGCCGGGAATGGGTAACGCGATCTCTCATCGTATCTGGCTGTTTTATTGCCGCCCAAGGTCTCGATATCGCCACGATCACACTCGCCTTTCTAAAAGCGTGCATCATCCCCATGCCGGAAAATTAGCAAACCAGTATGGTATAAAGTTTGGCAGGGACGATTAAGGGCTTCCCCCAAGAGCCGCCGGAGCCCTTCGGAGCAGCAAGAAAAATAAGGGCAAGAATCGCCCTTCGGCCGGCCATGAAAAGTTCCACATATTTTGTAATTGTGCACTGCTAAAATGGCGTGATGAACGAAATTTAACCATGATTGGTGTGCAATCCTCTCAATTATGTCCCCTTGATGGGACGAAAATGGCACCGCTGCGCGTCCCACCTTCTCTTTGAAGGGCGCATCGGGACCGAGCCCGACTACGCGCAGTTAATCGAGCACCAGGGCCGCAACTACGCTTGCCATGCCACCATGGCGCTGATCTCAAATGCAGGACAAGCGCCAACATCGAGGCACTCGAAGCCGGGCAGCAAATGCCCACCCCATGACGGAACAGCAGCAATCTCAGTGGGGAATGTCTTTGCGGGTTTGTGCCAGAGCTGCGCCCAACATCGCTTGCCAGACTCTCGTCGATACCTCGCTTGGGTTATCTTCGGCCGAACAAGAGCAAAGTGTTGTTGCCCCTGCGTCGATCATCACTGGAGTAGGGTCCAGTATAGCTTCCATGACGGCCCTGACGTTCTCACGCAGCTCCTCCTGAAGGCAGAAGTCCAGGTATTCAAAATCATCGTGGCCGCTTTCGGATCGCGTCAAAGCTCGCGCCGCACGTTCTATGAGCATAGCTTGCCTCCCTCCCCACCACAGGAAAATTACCGGATTGCAGAAATGGGTACAAGTGAACTCTTTGCATTCGATCCCGAGGGGTAAGGCGCCTGGAACGGTCCACTTGACGCATGATAGGCCCAAGATTCGCCGCCCCAGAGAGGAGGGGAAAGGAAAGAACGAGCGCGGGAATGCGCTCGGTCTAACCCGGAGCCCTACCATGACCTACGACGTCCCGTTCCGTCACATGCAGGCGATCGACCCCAGCAGCCTCACGACCGTTACCGCGACCCTTCATGCCCTCAACAGGGCGATGGAAGACTGCCGTATCGCCGGTGTCGATCCCGACCATGACCCGGCAATCGCGCTGCTCGCCCGCCACTTCGCGGCCGT
>NZ_ALVC01000184.1:0-8002 GCF_000293195.2 Sphingomonas sp. LH128 | reverse complement strand
GCTGCTGGCAAGCGCGACGGTGGCGATCCGGGCGACCAAGATCCTCACCAATCTCGAACTCAAGCGGCTGGCGACGGCGCTGATGGACGCCGGCATCGCCTACGAAAGCGTCTCGGTCCGCAGCATGGATCATCTGGAGGGGATTCAGGCCCTCAAGGAAAAACGCGCCCCGAAGTTCGTGGGCCGCTGACGGCGTTCACTTCGCGGGCGCAGGTGCCGGTCTTGGCGGCATCGGCGGTGGAGGCGGCGCTGGTCGCGGGAAATCGGGCACGGTCTTTCCTGTGGCAAGCACCTGTTTCGCGCACCATGCGAATGCTTCGGGCAACTGCGGCAGTCCGGCGGGGGCATCGCGGCGGTGAAGCGGCAGGCTGCGAGGCGATAGGCGTCATCCTGATAGAGCTTGATCATGTCCGGCCGGGTGAAACGAAGCACCGCCCCGACGCGCGGATCGTAAGGCACCCCGAACTCCCAGTAGGCGCCGCGCAGGCCGGTCGCATTATCGATGTCCCTGGCATCGACATTGAGCGCCAGCGGCGCATCGTCCCCGCCCCAGGCCTTCTCGACGAAGGCATTGACGGGCGGTGCGCCCCTGGCAGCGGAGACAACCGACACCTTCCAGCCGGAAAACGCGCGCGTCACATGGACTTTCGCGGGCGGCAGCACCCGCTCCCTGCCCGGGTATGGCCGCACCAGGGCCAAGGGCAGCTTGCCCTTCGCAAAGGCGCAGTCCGGACCCGGCACGTAGCGGATCAATTGCGAGGGAACGATCCCCGCGCCGCGCTCCAGCCGATCAGGGCGTACCGTCAGGCGGCACGGCGAAGCCGATTGCGCCTTGCGGTCCACAGACGCCAGCCAGTCCAGTTCGACACGGTCGGCGAAGACCCTGTGATAGAGGCCCGGAACGGCCGTCCCTTCGGTCAGGGCCTGCGCATCGCCATGCTCGATCAGCATGGGCAATGTTGCCGGGGTGTCCGGAAATACCGGAAATCGCAGCATGAAGAGTAACGGCAGTACGTGCTTTTCGTCCGCGAACATGCCCGGCTGCAGAGGCGCGGTATAAGTTTCGACTTGCGCGATACGGTCTATCGACGGCCCGTCTGGCAATACAGCTTGGGCCGCCAGATTGCTTGACATCGTCAGGCCCGCAATGGCCAGCCACCCGCGCAAGTGCATAACTTCCCCCGAAAAACATGCCCCGGGAGACCCTTTATGACGTAGCGTGCCGCTATGCCAGCGATTACCCGGGCACCACCCGATCGCCGTGCTCGGTGAACAGCGCAGTGTAGCAGGTGCCGAAGTCCTGCGCGTCGCTCTGCGTCAGTTCGCCCGACTTCGAGGCCGCGCCGATGGCGGCAAGAAAGGCCATCGGGTCGTCGGCTTCCACGTCATAGATCGCAAGGAATTCGTTGGGGTCCTCGCCCATCAGCCGCGCCGCGAGCTTGTAGCGCTGGGCACCCGCCATGCCGAACGTGTTGACCAGTTCCGGCAGGTGTCTGGTATCGTACCATTCGTGATACTCGGCCTCGCGACCGGGCTGTGGGCGGGTGAGCGCGACGAGCTTCATCTTCATGGGCAGTCCTTTTTTTCCGATTTCCTCGTCATCGAGGATCAATCAGCCCCGGCGACGACGCAAGCAGGCACTATCCGGCGTCCGAAAGCATCGCTCCCCCGCGCTTTCGCCGGAGCGATCTTACTGGAGCAGGCTGCTCGCCGCCGAATACTGCGCGGGATAGTCGGCGAAGACTTCGCTCAGCAGCGTCTCGGCAAGGGCGAGTTCGGCCCGCTCCATCGCCATGAACAGGCCGGTGCTGAAGTCCTGCCGCACGAACCCGCGAAGGATGTGCGTGGGCACGGTGACGTGGAGGACTTCGTGCATTCCGTCGCCGCCGGTGCGGCATTCCATGAAGAACGGCGACATCGAGCGGGTGATGATGAAGTCCCCGGCCCGCGCCACCTCACCGCCGCACTGATTGGAGACGGCAAGCTCTCCGCGCTTCACGAACCACAGGATAGACAGGTCGGTCTCGTCCTCGCGAATATGCTGGCGCGAACGGCGGAAGAACAGGTTCGCCGCCGAACGCTGGCGAATGATCGAGATCGCGCCCACCGCCTTGCGCTCCGAACGATCGCCAGGGCGTTTGTTCGGAGAGAGCCTGGCGGCGCGGGTTTCACTCCATCACCAGCACCACGCGGCCCGCAGCCTTGCCTGAAAATGCCGCGTTCATGGCGGCGGCGTAGTCCTTCAGCGGATACCTCTCGGCAATCGCGGGAGAGAACGCGCCCTCGCCCGCCAGTTCTATCACCTTTCGCCGCATCGCCTCGGCTTCGGCCGGGCGCCGCAGAGCATGGTCACGCATCTGCACGCCGATGAGGCTGGCGGACTTCAGCAGCGGCAGGTTGGTGCGCAGTGCCGCGATCCCGGCGGTGAAACCGATGACGAGGTGACGGCCGTCATATCCCAGGTTGCGGAATGCGGGCTCGCTCGCCTCGCCGCCCACGGGATCGAAGACGATGTCGACGGGCTTGCCGTCGTTCGCCGCGATGACCTGCTCGCGCCAGTCTTCGGCGCCGGTGGTGACGACCGCATGCGCCCCGCCCGCCAGTGCCGCCGCCTGCTTCTCCGGACTGGATGCCGAGGCGATGACGTGCAGGCCAAGATGCCTGCCGACCTGGATCGCCGCGTATCCGGTCCCGCCCGCCGCACCGAGCACCAGAAGCGTCTCGCCCGGCTTCGCGCGCCCGCGATCGGCCAGCGCGTAGTAGGCGGTCTGGTAGTTCACCGCGAAGACGGCGGCCTGCTCGAAGCTCATCGCTTCGGGCACTTTGACCATGTTCGCTGCCTTGAACAGGTTGGCCTCGGCGAACAACCCGCCGAGCCCGCCGCAGAACACGCGGTCGCCGGGGGCGAGGTGCGTCACGCCCGGCCCCACCGCCTCGACCACGCCCGCCGCCTCGCTTCCGGGGATGAAGGGCAGTGGCGGCTTGAACTGGTAATGCCCCATCGCGGTGAGCACATCGACATAGGACACACCAGCGGCCTTGATGCCGACGCGCACCTGACCCTCGCCGGAAGCGCCGGGATCGAACGCTTCGAGGACATAGCTCTCCGGCGGCCCGAAGGCGCGGCCGATGACCGCGCGCAGGCTCAATGCTGCCCCCCGTCGCAGCGCACGATCGAGCCCGTCACGTTGACCGAGGCAGGGCTGGCCAGGAACAGCGCGGCGGTGACGATCTCCTCCGGGTTCGCCGCATGCCCGCGCGGGATCGGGATCGGCCCCTGCCCCTTGTCGGGCCATGCCTCGACAATATCGGTGCGGAATGCGCCCGGCGAGAGCGTGTTGACCCGCACGTGCGGCGCATATTCCCACGCCAGCGAGCGGCTCATCGCATTGAGCGCGGCCTTGGACGAGCCGTATGTCACCACCTGCGGTAGCGGCATCATCGAGCCCGAGGAGGTCACGTTGATGATGCAACCGCCCGGCCCTCCTGCCTCGGCGCGGTCGAACATGCGCTTGCCCACCAGTGTCGAAAGGCGGAACGGCCCCTTGAAATTGAGGTTGAGGACGGAATCGAACAACTTCTCGCTGACTTCGTGGCTGGGCATGCGCGGACTCATCCCCGCATTGTTCACAAGGATATCCACAGCCCCGAAAGCGGCGTAGGCCTCCTCGACCAGCCGCTCGCATTCGTCCCAGCGGCCGACGTGAGCGCTGATCGCCATCGCCTTGCGGCCAAGACCGCGCATTTCCTCGCGGACCGCCTCGCAGGCTTCCAGTTTGCGGCTGGCGACGATGACGTCGGCGCCGCGCTCGGCGAAAGCGCGGACCATCTGGTAGCCCAGCCCGCGCGACCCGCCGGTGACGAGCGCGACCTTGCCGGTGAAGTCGAACAGCGGGTCCATCTCAGGCATCTCTCGCGTTCGGGTAGCGCTCCAGCGCCTTCGCGGTGCGCGTCGGGATATGCTCGGTCGGAAACATCCCTTCCGCCGGCCGCACCCGCTTGAGATAGGCGCGCGCCAGTTGCGAGCGGTGCGCGTCGGTCGGCCCATCGGCGAAGGCCAGCGCCATGTTACCGCCGTACCATTTGGCCAGCGGCATATCGAGCGAGATGCCCAGCGACCCATGCACCTCCAGCGCCCGCCCGACGACGTTCGCATAGACCGAGGCCATCGCCACCTTGCACATGCCGATGTGCTTGCGCGCCGCGCCGTGCTTCAGGCGGCCCGCCTCGATCTCGTCGATCAGCCATGCGGTCTTGAGCACCAGCAGGCGGAACTGCTCCAGTTCGATCACCGAATCGGCGATCTTGGCCTGCACCAGTTGGTGATCGCCGAGCATCGCGCCCTTGGTCCGGCGCGAGACGGCGCGTTCCAGCATCATATCGAGCGCGCGGTTGCACATGCCCACCGTGCGCATGGCATGGTGGATGCGCCCCCCGCCCAGCCGCGCCTGCGCCACCTTGAACCCCTCGCCCCGTCCCCCGAGCATATGATCGAGCGGCACCCGGACCCGGTTGTAGCGGATGTGCGCGTGATGCCCGTTCTCGGGATCGAAGTCCCCGGCGATGGCGACGTTACGCAGGATCTCGATCCCCGGCGTGTCGGCGGGAACGACGAACATGCTCATCCGCTCGGTCAGCGGGGCGTCCGGATCGGTGACGGCGATGACCAGCAGGAAGCTGGCGAACCGGGCGTTGGAGGAGAACCACTTCTCGCCCTCGATCACCCATTCGTCGCCCTCCTGCACGGCGCGGCATGTGAAGACGTCGGGGTCGGCACCGCCCTGCGGCTCGGTCATCGAGAAGCACGAGACGATCTCGCCGGCCATCAACGGGCCGAGGTACTTCTGCTTCTGCTCCGCCGTGCCGAACAGGGCGAGGATTTCGGCATTGCCGGTATCGGGCGCGGCTGTGCCGAACACCGTCGGCGCCCAGGTGGAGCGGCCGATGATCTCGTTCATCAGCGCCAGCTTGACTTGTCCGTAGCCGGGACCGCCAAGATGCGGGCCGAGATGGCAGGCCCAGAGCCCCTGCGCCTTCACCTGCTCCTGCAGCGGCTTCAGGTGCCGCCGGGCGGCCGCGTAGGAGGGATCGAACTGAGCGCCCTGTTCGGGAAACAGCAGATCCATCGTCTCGCACTCGTCGCGCACGAAACGGTCCATCCAGTCGAGCCTGGCCTGGAATTCCGGGTCCGTCGAAAAATCGATCATCGTTCTCTCCCATTCCTCCCCCGGCGGGGGAGGAATTTACTGCATTCTCGCCACTTGCGCGGCGGTATCGCGGAAGCACTGCTCGACGATGCGCGCGAAGAAGCGCCCCGTCTCCTTCGGCAATATCCCCGCCTCCGCCTGCGCCACCTTGTATTCGAGCAGGCACCCGGACTTGAATTTCGAGAGCACCGAGAACCATTCGAAGTCGCGAATGTCACGCCCGGTCCCCGCGCAGTAATAGCGCGCCAGTTCCTGCTTCGTCGGGAAGTTGGCCGGGTTGTTCAGTGCGGTCGGGAACTCCCGGTCCGGATCGTCCTCGTCGCGCATGCCGCCGGTGAACCAGCCCATGTCGATCATCGGATCGCCGATGGTGGACAGCTCCCAGTCGATCATCGCGGCAAGGCGCGCCGGAGGGCCGTGGCGGAACATCATGTTGGGGGTGCCGACGTCGCCGTGGATGATCCCGCGCACTTCCTCCGGCATCCGCGCGTGCCGCAGCCAGTCCTCGGTTTCAGCATAGCCTTCGAGCATGCGGCCCTCGTAGCCGTAGCGCTCCTTGTAGGACGCCAGCTGGCCCGCCCAGCGATCGACCTGCCGTTCCAGGAACCGGCCCGGCTTGCCGTAGTCCCCCAGCCCGATCGCCTCGTGATCGACGTTGGCGAGCGCGATCAGCCCGTCGACGATGGCGAAGGGGATGCCGTATTCGCAAGGCATCGTATCGAAGGGCGGCTCGTTGTGAATCTTCTCGCCGCGCAAGTTCGGTGCCCAGCCCTCGACTTTCTCCATGACGTAGAACGGCGCGCCGACCACGCTGTCGTCGGAACAGGACCCGTAACACACCGGATGGGGCACCTGAGTGCCTTTGAGTGCCGTCAGTATGCGTGCCTCGCGCAGCACACCCTTCTCCGCTCCCGGCGGCGGCACGGCGGGTGGACGGCGCATGACCATCGGCTTCTCGCCCCGGTCGATCGTCAGCACCACGTTCGACGTGCCCCCCGAGAGTACCGCGGTGCGCAGCGGCCCCGTGCCCAGTTCGGGCACGAAGGCGTCCAGCCATTCGGTCAGCGGCCCGACTGGGGCCAGCCGGTCGAGATCGGCGTCCATCATCCTCTCCTCAGCGAGCGCGGAAATGCGCCTCTATCTGCCTGCGCACCGCGCGCAGCGCGGCCGTCGCGGCCGCGACTTCCTCGGAATCGAGCATCAGCCGCGCGGCCAGTGCATCGGCGCGCGCGTCGATCTGACGCTTGAGCGCAGCGCCCTTCGCGGTCGGACGCAGCAGCATGGCGCGCTTGTGTGCGGGATTTTCGAACGTCTCGACCAGCCCGGCATCGCGCAGGGCATTGGCGGCGCGCTGCACCAGCTGGCGCGCATGGCCCATCGAGCGGCCGATCTGCGCGACGGTGGGGGCGTCTTGCGCCTCCACCACCGCGGTGAGCACCATGTGTTCGCTGTCGTTGAGCGCGCATCCCGCCCGCGCCTCGCCGAAGACGCTGCGCAGGCGGCCGTTCAGGCGGATGGTCTCATCGACCAGTCCTACCAGCGGATGACGCGACTCAGATACTCCCGTTTCCATGGAAACGGGGTGTCATGTTGACACGATCGTGTCATTTCTTTGGAGGCGCGGCCTCGTCAAGCATCGCCCGGGCGACATGGAGGAACGCCGCCGTGTCGGTCTGGGCCGAAGGGATCGCCTTGCGGAACGTCGCGAAGCCGTGGATCAGACCCTTGCCCTCGAAATAGGCGGTCGGCACCCCGGCCTCGACCAGTTTGGCGGCATAGGCACGCCCCTGGTCGCGCAGAGGATCGAGCCCCGCCGTCACCAGCACCGTCGGCGGCAGGCCCGCCAGATCACCGAGGATCGGCGAGGTGCGCGGACTCTTGGGATCGGCCGCATAGTGCTCGGTAAAGCTCGCCATGCTCTTCGCGTCGAGCATGTACCCCTCGGCGAACAGTTTCGAAGAGGGATAGAGCTTGCCGAAATCGGTCGCCGGATAGATCGGGATCTGCATCACCACCGGCACGGCCGCAGGCTTGTCACGCAGCGCCGCGGCAGTGACGAGCGTAAGATTGCCGCCCGCGCTGTCGCCGCTGAGGATAAGGCCGGTAAACGCGCGCCCGAAGGCCTTGCCGTTGGCCGCCACCCAGCGCGCCGCCGCCTCGCCGTCGTCAGGCGCGGCGGGCCAGGGGTTCTCGGGCGCGAGGCGGTACTCGACCGACACCACCGGCAGGTCCAGTTGCCGCGCGATCTCCGCCGCAAGGCCGGCGTGAGTATCGATGCTGCCGAGCACGTAGCCGCCGCCGTGATAGAACACCACGACGGGGCCGGGGCCGCGCTCGGGGCGCGGATCGAACAGGCGCAGCGCCATCGCGCCGCCGGGTCCGGGCATCGTCACGTCCTTCGTCGTCACGTTCCCGATCGGCAGGTCCTGCTGCGCCATCGCCGCCAGCGCGGCGGGCGGCAGCTTGTGGATCTGAATCAGCAGTTCGCGCGTGAAAGGCGGGTTGGGCTTGGCGTAGAACGCCTTGAGATAGGCCGCGACGTCCGGGCGGACATCGGGCGCGGCGCTCGTTTCCTGCGCCGCCGGAACCGCCTCTCCGGACGCCACCGGCGCCGTTGCCAGCATCAGGGCCATGACACCGCAGCCTGCGAGGCTGCGCATACCCGCCATTCTCTTCATAGACTTCCCCTCCTGTTCGGCCGGCGGCACTACGGCAGTCCGGCCCCGGCGGGGATCAGTATACCCCGCCCTGCTCTTCCGCAAAGTTGCCCATGTCACCCGCCGCTGCCGCCGCAT
>NZ_ALVC01000183.1:0-8783 GCF_000293195.2 Sphingomonas sp. LH128 | reverse complement strand
AAGGAACTGATCGCGATCGCTTCCGCCCGGCACATCGTGGAGCAGCCGGTTCTCGCTCCACTGCAAAGCCTGATCGAAGCCCGCGCCGGAAAGCGCGCAGATCATGGGCGCCAGAAAGAGGCGGGCAGTGGTCAGCGCGGCGGTCGGATTGCCGGGCAGGCCAAGCACATGAGTCCGGCCGATTTTGCCGTACCACAGCGGCTTGCCGGGCTTCATCGCCACACCGGCAAAGGCCATCCGCAGGCCCAGCGGCATCAGCGCCCTCCGTGCCAGATCCCGGTGGCCGTGCGAGGCGCCGCCCGCGATGACGATAAGGTCCGTCCCGTCCATCGCCGCCATCGCAGCCGCACGCAGGTCCTCGACCCGGTCCATCGATCGCAAGGTGCCGAGCGGTTTCGCACCCCATTGACGCGCCATCAGCAGCAGGGCTTCGCTCAGGCTGTCGGGGATGGTATCGACGTCGGGTGCGGCATTGCCGGGAACGACAAGCTCGTCTCCATTGACCATCACCCGAAGCCGGGGTTGGCGCCACACGGGCAGCTTCGCGATAT
The DNA here is from genome assembly GCF_000293195.2 of Sphingomonas sp. LH128. Lineage (NCBI taxonomy): Bacteria > Pseudomonadati > Pseudomonadota > Alphaproteobacteria > Sphingomonadales > Sphingomonadaceae > Sphingomonas > Sphingomonas sp. LH128. The sequence goes on along the minus strand of NZ_ALVC01000183.1, from coordinate 8,232 downwards.
CGGCAGCGGCGGCGACCACCATGGCGCGGGGACCGATCCGGCTGCCTGCCGGGAGCAGCGCCGTACCTTTCGCAAAATCGGATGCGCGCGGCCTGACATGGGGCTTGCCCGAAGTACGCGGCAGGATCACCTCTTTGCCGTCGAGGCGGGCGTGTTCGCGCATCACCACCCGGTCTGCTCCCAAGGGTATCGGCGCGCCGGTCGAGATGCGCATCGCGGCTCCGGGTCGCAATGGCAACGGCTGGCTTCCCCCGGCCACGCTCTCTCCCTGCAGCACGAAGCGGGTGAAATCCCCGGCAAAGTCCTCGGACCGGACGGCGAAACCGTCCATTGCCGCGCTGTCCCGCCTTGGTGAATCGATCTGCGCGATGGCATCACCGGCCAGCGTCCGGCGACCGGCCTTCGCCAGCGGGACCCATTCGACCCCCAGCGGCGCGCAGCTTTGCCGGACTATCGCCTGCGCGTCATCGAAGGTTGCGGCAGCGTGGCAGGGCAGTTCGGGAGCGGTGGCCATTCGCCTACTCCCCTGCCGCGATGCGCAGGGGCATGGCCACCGCCGAACCGACGGGCACCGTGCCGTCGGCCTGCGCGACGGCCTCTCCGATCAGGATCAGAGTGGGGCGGTCCTCGGCAAAGGCCTGGGCCACCAGCGGCAGCAGGTCCAGCCGGGTGCGCAATTGCTGCTCCTGCGGCAGCGACGCGTCGCAGGTGATCAGGGCAGGCGTGGAGCCCGGCAGACCGGCGGCGATGAGCGCCATGCTCAGTTCCGGTGCCGCTTCCCGGCCCATATAGACGGCCAGCGTGCAGGCGGGATCGGCGAGCGCCGGCCAGTCCAGATCGAGTGCCTGCCCGTTGCGGCTATGGGCCGTGACGAACTGCACCCGGCGGGCTATGCCGCGTAGGGACAGCGACAGCCCGGCCGATGCCGCAACGGCGCTGGCGGCGGTGATGCCCGGACAGATGCGCACCCGCACGCCGACCTTGCGCAAGGCCGTCATCTCTTCGGTCGCACGGGCGAACATGGCCGGGTCGCCGCCCTTGAGCCGCACCACGCGCTTACCGGCAAGCGCGGCTGCGACGAGCATCTCATCGATGCTCTGCTGATCGCGGGAGTGGCGGCCCGAGCGCTTGCCCACGCTGACGCGGTCCGTGCGGGCAGGGATGAGATCGAGCACGCCGGGGCCGACGAGCGCGTCGTGGAAAACGACGTCGGCCGCCGCGATGAGCTTTTCCGCCTTGCGGGTCAAAAGATCCGGGTCGCCCGGCCCGGCGCCGACCAGCCAGACTTCACCGGGGGAGATCAGTTCATTCGGCTGCATCGAGAACCTCCTCGTTGGCCTGTGGCGTATTGGTCTGTGCAAGAATTTTGGCGAGGGCAGGGCGGCACGACCCGCAATTTGTGCCTGCGCCCAGCGCCCTGCCGATGGCGGGAACGTCCACCAGCGCCTGTTCGCGAATGGCGGCGACGATCTGGTTGAGGCCGATGTCGAAGCAGACGCAGACGGTCGCGCCCTTGTCCGGCTGGCTGCCGGGGCCGCGCGCGGCGAGCACGGTGGCGCCTACGTCGCCGACCGCGAGTTGCCCGATCAGCCAGTCGCGCGAAGGCAGCAGGCCGGTGCGGGTGAGGAACAGCACGCCCGCCAGCCTGCCCTCGACGATCACCGCGATGCGGCGCGAGCCTCGGGTGTGGTCGATGGCCTCGATGCGCTCGCCCTTGGGCAGGCAGGCTTCGATGCGCGCGGCATCGCCATTGCCCGCGATCTCGTAGAGCGCGCCGCCCGGCACCGCCACGCGTGTCGCCCACAGGCAGGGCACGCGGGCGGGTTCATCGCCGCGCAGGATGAGGAAGCCCTTCCATTCGGTCTCGACTTTGGCGAGCGCGGCGGGGGTGGACTTGAAGCCGGGCTGGCCGGAGTGCGGATCGACCAGCGGGCGCGGCAGCAGGCCGGTGCGGCCGCCGGTGGAAATCTGGTCGGTCCAGTGGATCGGCGTGAATATCTCGCCCGAACGCTGGCCGTCGCTGAGCAGCACGCGGAAGGTGCTGTTGCCCTGCGGGGTCGAGACGCGGGCGAGATCGCCGTCCTTCAGGTCCAGCGCGAGGGCGTCGGCGGGATGAACCTCGACCAGCGGTTCCTCGCGGTGGCGCGCCAGCTTGGGGGCGAGCCCGGTGCGCGTCATCGTGTGCCACTGGTCGCGGTAGCGTCCGGTGTTGAGCGTCAACGGCCAGTCGGCGAGCGGGGCCTGCAGGTCCATCTGCCCGACCTTGACCATCCGCGCGCGTCCGCTCGGCGTCGGGAAGCGACCGTCGGCGAACGGTGTACCACCCCAGCGGAACGGCTCCATTGCATCATAGGCAAGGTTGCCGATCGCGGCGTGGGCAGCGAGGTTCAGGACGCGCGCGCCATCATTCTGATAGGCCGTGAGGCGCGCATGTTCGCGCCAGATGTCGGCGGGGGTGTCATAGGCGAAGGCGCTCCCCCAGCCCATCCGGCGGCCCACTTCCTTGACGATCCACCAGTCCGGCTTGGCCTCTCCGGGCAGGTCCATGAACGGACGCTGGCGGCTGATGGTGCGCTCCGAATTGGTGACGGTGCCGTCCTTCTCGCCCCATGCGGCGGCGGGGAGGCGCACATGGGCATAGGCGGTGGTGTCCGTGTTCGCGATGACGTCGGAGACGACGACGAAGGGGCATTTCTCCAGCGCCGCACGCACGTTGCCCGCGTCGGGCAGCGAGACGGCGGGGTTGGTCGCCATGACCCACAGCGCCTTGATCCGCCCCTCGCCGATCGCGCGGAACAGGTCCACTGCTTTGAGACCCGGCTTCGTCGCCATCGTCGGCGCGGCCCAGAAGCGGCCGACGCGCGCGACGTTCTCGGCCGCGAAGTCCATGTGCGCAGCCAGCGTCGAGGCGAGCCCGCCGACCTCGCGCCCGCCCATCGCATTGGGCTGCCCGGTGATCGAGAACGGCGCCGCGCCCGGCTGGCCGATCCGCCCCGTCGCAAGATGCAGGTTGATGATCGCGTTGACCTGGTCGGTGCCGCGGATCGACTGGTTGATCCCCTGGCTGAACATCGTGACCGTGCGCGGGTTCGCGGCAAACATCTCGTAGAACTGCAGCAGCAGCGCGGGATCGAGGTCACAGGTCTGCGCCGTGGTCCACACGTCATGGCCGGTCGCAAGGTGCTCCCAGAAACCCTCGGGCGCATCGACGTGGGCAGCCATGAACGCCTTGTCGACCATGCCCTGCTCGGCGAGCCATGCCAGCAGCCCGTTCATCAGCGCCACGTCGCTGCCGGGGCGCAGCGGCAGGTGCAGGTCGGCGCCTTCGCAGGTTTCTGTGCGGCGCGGGTCGATGACGATCAGCTTCGTGCCCCACTCTGCACGCGCCGCCTGGATGCGCTGGTAGACGATCGGATGGCACCATGCCGTGTTCGAACCGACCAGCACGACAAGGTCGGCCTTGTCCAGATCCTCGTAGGTAGCGGGCACCACGTCCTCGCCGAAGGCGCGGGTGTGGCCGGCGACCGCGCTCGACATGCACAGGCGGGAATTGGTGTCGATGTTGGCTGAACCGATGAAGCCCTTCATCAGCTTGTTGGCGACGTAGTAGTCCTCGGTCAGCAACTGGCCGGAGACATAGAACGCCACGCTGTCCGGCCCATGGCGGGCGATGGTGTCGCGAAAGCGCTTGGCGACGAGGTCCAGCGCCTTGTCCCAGCGTACGCGCTTGTCGCCGATCATCGGGTGGAGAAGGCGGCCGGTCAGCCCGACCGTCTCGCCCAGATGCGTACCCTTGGAGCAGAGGCGCCCCGCATTCGCCGGGTGTGCCTCGTCCCCCCGGATCGTCACCTCGCGCGCACCCGTGGGGGTGGCCGAGATGCCGCAGCCGACGCCGCAATAGGCGCAGGTCGTGCGGACCGCCTCGCGCATCAGGCCGCGTCCCTCATCACTTCGGGACGCGCCAGCAGGATGCGACCGTTCTCCTCACGCACGGCAATGGTCGGGGTGCAGCCGCTGTCCGCCCCTTGCGCCTCGCCGCTCGCCAGCGCGATGTTCCAGTTGTGCAGCGGACAGGCGACCGCGTGGCCATGGACGATGCCCTGGCTGAGCGGCCCCTTCTTGTGCGGGCATTCGTTGACGAGCGCGAAGACCTTGTCGTCGCCGGTGCGGAAGACGGCGATCTCCGGCTCCCCCTCGAACCGCACGGTGCGCGCGCCGCGCTGGGGGATGTCGCTCAGGGTTCCGATATCGATCCAGTCGGTCATGGCGTTCACTCCGCTGCTTCGAGAGCAAGAGGTTGGAGGTGCTGGTGCAGGTCGGCGCGATCGCCCGAGGCGCGTTCGGCCCACGGATCGTCCTGGCTGAAGCTCTGCGAATAGAGGAACCGCGCGGCGAGCGCCTTGCGGCCCGCCTCGTCCTCGACCACGCGGGACTTCACGTAGTCGACGCCGACGCGCTCGATCCACGGTGCGGTGCGTTCCAGATAGCGCGCTTCCTCGCGGTAGACCTGGATGAAGGCGGCGCAATATTCGAGCGCTTCCTCCTCGGTCGCGACCTTGCACAGGAAGTCGGTGGCGCGCACCTTGATGCCGCCGTTTCCGCCCACGCTCAGTTCGTAGCCGGAATCCACGCAGACAATCCCGAAGTCCTTGATCGTCGCCTCGGCGCAGTTGCGCGGGCAGCCGGAAACCGCGATCTTGAACTTGTGCGGCATCCAGCTGCCCCAGGTCATCCGCTCGGTCTTGACGCCGAGGCCGGTCGAATCCTGCGTGCCGAAGCGGCACCATTCCGAACCCACGCAGGTCTTCACCGTACGCAGCGACTTGCCGTAGGCATGGCCCGAGACCATCCCGGCAGCGTTGAGATCGGCCCAGACGGCGGGCAAATCCTCCTTCTTGATGCCGAAGATGTCGAGGCGCTGGCCACCGGTCACCTTCACCATCGGCGCATCGTACTTCTCGACCACGTCGGCGATCGCGCGCAACTCGCGCGGGCTGGTGAGGCCGCCCCACATGCGCGGGACCACCGAATACGTGCCGTCCTTCTGGATGTTGGCGTGCATACGCTCGTTGACGAAGCGGCTCTGCTGGTCGTCCACGTATTCGCCGGGCAGCGCGCAGAGCAGGTAGTAGTTGAGCGCCGGGCGGCAGGAAGAACAGCCATCCGGCGTCGCCCAGTGCAGCTTCTGCATCACTTCGGGGATCGAGCGCATGTCCTGCGCCACGATCTCGCGGCGCACGTCGTCGTGAGTGAAGCTGGTGCACTTGCACAAGGTCTTCGGCCCTGCCTCGACCTCTTCGCCCAGCGTCAGCGCCAGCAGGCTCTCGACAAGGCCGGTGCACTGCCCGCAGCTGGCCGAAGCCTTGCAGGTGGCGCGCACGGCGTCGAGGCTGCAGGCACCCGCCTCGATGCAACCGACGACCTGGCCCTTGGAGACGCCGTTGCAGCCGCAGATCTCGGCATCGTCCGAGAGCGCCGCAACGGCCCCCTTAGGGTCCAGCGCGCCTCCTCCCGAGGCGAAGGCCTGGCCGAAGATCAGCAGGTCGCGGACTTCGGAAACGTCCTCGCCCTTCTTCAGCAGGTCGAAGTACCAACCGCCGTCCGCCGTATCGCCGTAGAGTACGGCGCCGACGACCTTGTCGTCCTTCACCACGACGCGCTTGTAGACCCCGCGCGCGGCATCGCGCAGCACGATGTCCTCGCATCCCTCGCCGCCCGAGAAGTCGCCGGCGGAGAACACGTCGAGCCCGGCGACCTTCAGCTTGGTCGAGGTGACCGAGCCGCGATAGCCGGTGTGCCGGTCGGTCAGCCCGTCGGCGAGGCTGCGGCACATGTCCCACAGCGGCGCGACGAGGCCGTAGACGTTGCCGTCATGCTCCACGCATTCGCCGACCGCGAGCACCGAGGGGTCGCTGGTGACCATGTGGTCGTCGACCTTGATGCCGCGCCCGACGTCCAGCCCCGCCTCGCGCGCCAGCGCGGTGGCGGGACGGATGCCCACGGCCATGACGACGAGGCTGGCCGGAATCTCGCGCCCGTCCTTGAGGCGCACGCCCTCGACCTTGCCCTCACCATAGATCTCGGCGGTGTCGGCGCCTGTCAGGATAGTCTGGCCGCGCCCTTCCAGCGCGGACTTGAGCAGCCAGCCCGCGGCCTCGTCCAGCTGGCGCTCCATCAGCGTGGACATGAGGTGGATGACGGTGACCTTCATGCCGCGCAAGGTCAGGCCATGCGCCGCCTCGAGGCCCAGCAGGCCGCCGCCGATGACCACGGCCGAGCCGCCGCCTTGCGCTTTTCCGGCTTCGGCAGCCGCCAGCATCGTATCGACGTCGTTCATGTCGCGGAACGAGATCACGCCGGGCAAATCCTTGCCGGGCACGGGAATGATGAACGGATCGGAGCCGGTCGCGATCAGCAGGCGGTCGTAATGCACCGTGCCGCCCGAGCGCGAGGTGACGGTCTTCGCCGCCCGGTCGATCGCGGTGACGGGATCGGCGGTGATGAGGTCGATGCCGTTCTCGTCATACCACTCGCGGGTATTGATGACGATCTGCCCGAAGGTCTTCTCACCCGCCAGTACCGGCGAAAGCATGATGCGATTGTAGTTTACATGCGGCTCGGCGCCGAAGATCGTCACGCGGTAGCGGTCCGCATCGCGCGCCAGCAGTTCCTCGACCGCGCGGCAGCCCGCCATGCCGTTGCCGACGACGACCAGATGCTCGCGCCTGTCATCACCATTGGCATCGTCACTCGGCACGATCAGCGCGTCGTCATAGTCGGAATTGGGTTCGATCCCGTCCTGAAAGTCCATGTTCGAAACTCCGGCAATGTCATGGGAAAGGGAGTTGAAAACGAGAAAAGGCCGCCATCCAGACCCCCGGTTCGAAACCGGAAGTCAGGATGGCGGCCTTGCCATCATTCGGTGCCTACGTGCCCCGTCAGTGGGACATTTCGGCGATGTAAGAAGGACAACGCTGCCCTTTGCACTGCAACATAAATGGAATCGCCCGAAGGCTCAAGCGATTCCGTAACGAACCTGTCAAATCGCCCAGTCGAACTGGACCCAGACCTTGTCGGTGTCGGTCGCGAGGGTCTTCGCGTCATAGTGGGCATAGCGCAGCGCGATCGCCGTCTTGCGCAGCTTTGCCGAGGCCAGGAGATTGATTTCGTTGCCGTAGTGCTGGTCCAGCCGGTCGCTGTCGAAGCGGTGCCACGTTGCCTGCAGGGTGACGGCGGACAGTGCGCCGATCTGTTTCGCACCGTACCCGCCGCCGAAATAGAGATCGCGTACGCCGTTCGCGGGCGTCGTCAGGAACTTGTCCGCCCAGCCCTGGAACTTGAAGTTGGTGCCCAGCGGCGTCTGGAAGCTGGTCAGCGCCGCGCCCTTGTCGGAGCCAAGCACTTCATAACCGGCATTGGCCTTCCAACCCTTCACGTCGAGCGTCGCGTCGGCCAGCCAGTATTCGGCGCTGTAGTCGCTGGGATTGCGGTGCCAGTCCGACTGGCGCGCGTAACTCGCCTGATAAGTCAGTTTCACCGCCTTGCCGAACGCATGAGTCCCCGCGAAACGGGCACCATATGTCTGGCTGGAGAGGCGAAACGCCTGCACCGCCGCCTCATCCTGATCGACGAGGTAGGCGAACCCGGTCAGCACCCCAAGCGGTGTCTCCCACGAGAGGTTGGCGAGCAGATTGTCCCCGCCCACCGCCTGCTGGCGCGCGGCGTTGCCGTCGATGCCCCAGATCGTGCGCACGCTCCAGGCGTAGGAAACGTCCAGTTTCAGGCCCTTGACCGGGGTGACCTCGGCCCTCACCGCGTCGAAGGTCTGCGCATTGTCGCGGAAGGCGACGTTGCCGACGAAGCGCTCGTCGTCCAGCGCGATCTTCTGGCGCCCGGCGGTCAGCGTCACGCCTTTCGCCTTGTACTGCAACTGCGCGATGTAGAGCGCGATGTTCTGCGGATCGGCCACCAGCGGCCGCGTGGCCGCACCGTTCACGCCATCGTAGTAGTCGTCGGCCACGGCGAGGTTGCCCTGCGCGACCACGGTGGCGCTCAGCGCCCCGCTGGTGGCCTGCGCGCCGCCGCGTACCCGCACGGTCAGCGCATCGGCCTTGGCGGCGATGCCGTCCTGATCGACATGCTCGTAGCGTACCCGCGCCTCGGCGACCGGCTTGACGGTGATGTCCTGGGCCTGCGCCGATCCCGCGCAAGCGACCCCGCCGACGACCAGCA
>NZ_ALVC01000182.1:0-3748 GCF_000293195.2 Sphingomonas sp. LH128 | reverse complement strand
CGAAGAGGTCGAGCGTGATGCAGCCGAACAGGAAGCGCTCGCTCCAGACGAACCGGAAGCCCTCGACGATCTGGCGGATCGGGTGAGCCTTGGCCGGATCGCGCGGGATGGCGGGCAGATGGCGGATCGCCTGGATGGCGATCGAGGCGCCCAGCGTGAACAGCGCCGAGCACCAGTAGGGCAGGGCGTGGTGGGCCGCGAACATGAAACCGTAGGCGGCAGGGCCGATGATCGTGCCCGCCTGCATCGCGATCGAGTTGAAGCCGATCGCGCGCGGGATCAGCTTGGGCGGCACGATGTTGGGCGCGATCGCCGACATGGCCGGGCTGATGAATACGCGGACCATGCCGTGCATCACCGCGAAGGCATAGAGCACCGGCAGGCTGCGGATTTCCAGCGTGGTGACGATGCCGAGGCCCAGCGCGACGCACATGTCTAGCAGGGCGGCTGTTCCGGCGACCTTGCGGCGGTCGAAACGGTCGGCGACGACGCCCGCCACCGGGGTCAGCAGGAACACCGGCAGGAACTGCGCGAAACCGAGCAGGCCCAGCTGGAACGAGGCCTGCGTGATCGACATGGCGTAGTCGGTTCGGGCGACGTCGTAGAGCTGGTAGCCGATGATGACGACCGTACCCGTCGTCGCCAGCACCGCGAAGAAGCGGGCCAGCCAGAACTTGCGGTAGTCGGCGATCTGGAGCGGCGAAGTGGGGGCGCCGTCGGGAGAAGGATGGGGGAGACTCACGCGGGCTGCATGGCAGCGTGGCCTCCCCTTGCCAAGTTGGATTGGGCTAAACCGGATTGTTTCTTTTAATAGGTGATCCGGGCCGTCAGGCGCACGTCACGCCCGGCGATCGGCACGAAGTCCTTGGTCTGCGATGCCGCCAGGCGGCCCGAAGCGTCGAGCAGGTTGTTGGCGGAGAGGATGAGGGTGAGAGGCCCCTTCTCGCCGACCGGGCGCCAGGTGGCGCTGAGGTTGACGAGCGTGAAGGCGTCTGTCGGGTTCTCGTTCTCGGCCACGCGGTTCTGCCGGGCGTTCCATTCGACTTCGCCGCGCAAGTCGAAGACCGGCGAATCGTACTCCAACCCTCCGCGCACGCGCAGCGGCGGGATGCGGGGGACCGGGCCGAGATTGACCAGCCTGGCGTGGGTATAGTCGATCCCGCTGTCGATCTTGAAGGCGCCGCCGCTCTGCGTGCGGGCCACGGTCAGCGCGCCCTCGGCCTCGATGCCGCGGAAGCGGGCGGCGGCCTGAAGGTACTGGTAGATCGGGAGGCTTGATTCCGCGTCGATCTGGCCGGTCGGGACGGCGGCGATGAAGTTGCCGAAGTTGGTGCCGTATGCGGTCACCGATCCGGCGAAATTGCTGCCGCTGTAACGGATGCCGGCTTCGATCCCATCGCTCTTTTCGAGCGTGAAGTTGGGATTGCCGACCTCGAAGGACTGCGTGGCGTCATGTGCGCCGTTGACGAACAGTTCCTCCGCGGACGGGGCGCGTTCGCCGTGCTGGTAGTTGACCGAGAGGGTCAAGGTATCGGTCGGGTGCCATGCGGCACCGACGACTGCGGAGTACTGGTCGAACTGGCGGCTCTGCCCGGTCAGCAGGTCGCCGCCATTGGGCTTGGCGCGGATCTGCGTATTCTCGTAGCGCAGCGCGGCCTCGAGATCGAACCGGCCGACTTCGAGTTGCTGCAGCGTGAAGGCCGCGAAGCGGTTGGTCTCGGTGTTCGGCAGCAGCAGTTCGTCGCCGGTGATGTCCAGCGTAGAGGACGAATACTGGACGCCGCTCGAACCGCTCCAGATGCCCCGGCGCGTCTGGTCGGCCTGGAGCCGGGCCGACAGCGACTGGCTGTTGAAACGGGTGCCGACGGCGCCGTCGGTGATCTCGGCGTGGGTGTAATCGCCGTAGGCGCCGCGCAGTTCGAGGCGTTTGAGGAAACCGTCGAGGTTGAGGCCCGCCCGCAGGTCAACGCGGGTCTGGCGCAGGCTGATCATCGTGGAGGACGGATCCGCCGAGGGGCGCGGGGGAATGCCGTAGTCGTTGGCCACGCGCTGGGCCGAGACACCGATGTCGCCGCCCGCGTCGATGAACGCGACGCCGCCGCCATATGTCCAGCCCTCGGTGCCGCTGTTGGCGAGCTTGCCCTTGCGGCCTGCCTGAGCCGTCAGGTTGGCAGCGCCGGCGGCGTCTCTGTCGGCGGCAAGGGCGTCGGCCGAAGCCAGAGTCTCGGCGCGCAGTTCAGGGGAAAGCACGTAGCCGCCGACGTGCAGATCGTCGGAATGATAGTAGGAGGCATCGAGGTGCGCGACCCACTTGTCGGCCAGCCTGACGTTGGCGGCGACCCCGCCGTTCACGTCGTTGGCGGCGGTGCCGTAACTGCCCAGCGCGTCAAGGGTGAACGCCTTGTCCGGCACCGCGCGCGGGATGCGCTTGTCCAGTGCGTTGACCGCGCCGCCTGCCGGATCGCTGGCGTAAAGCAGGACGCGCGGGCCGTGCAGGACTTCGACGCGCTCGATGTTCAGCGTGTCGAGCGACACAGCGTGGTCGGCGGAAACTGCGGATGCGTCGAGCGAGCCGAGACCATCAAGCAGGACCTGAACGCGCGGGCCGTCGAAGCCGCGCAGGATAGGACGCGATACGCCGGGGGCGAAACCGCTGCTGGTGACGCCCGGAAGGCTTTTCAGCATGTCACCGATCTGCGGCTTCAGATTGCGGGTGAGGGCATCGCCGGTCAGCACAACCGGAGCCGAAATCGGGTCGGCGTTGCCGGAAATGACGCGGCCGGTGACGATGATTTCGGGGCCGCTCTCCTGCGCGTGGCCGCTCTTGGACGCGGTGGCGGGGCCAGATGCTTCCTGTCCGGACGCTCCCGGCACGGATTGGGCCAGCGCGGGATCGGCGGCGACGGTTGCGACAAGGCTGGCGCAGGCCAGCAGGGCGATTCGGGGAGGGCGGGCTGTCATGTCCAAGCCCTCTAATTGTCATGTTATATTATATCAATATCGTTTTGTGCGTACGCAGCATTTTCCTGACGGGACTTGCCTGATGTTCAGCGCTTGGGACGCAGGCGCGGATTGGGCTGGAGAGTATCGACCAGCTTGAGGAAGTCATCGATCCGGATGATGCGCTCGAACTGGAAACCGGAACGGCCCTCGTGGGTCCAGATCATGTGCGCCTCGATCCGGCCTACCACGGGCAGGCGCATGACCAGCCGTTCGCCGCGCTCGAGCGTCATCTCGCCCTGGATCATGAAGCCCTGGGCCGAAATGTTCACGATGTGCAGGTCGAGGTCGCCGAGCTGGCGGTGCTCGGCGATCACGGTGTAATCGACGGGGTGACGCGCTGCGCGCCGTTTGTCGGTTACAGTGAGCTGCGCTCCTGCACTCATGGTTCCATGCCTTTTGCTTTTTGCCGTCGAAGAACTCTAGGCGCAAATGGCAAACAAGCGGTTAATCCCGCCGACTTTGCACCCGGCAGGTCGGCGGGATTCGGTATTACGCCTTTGTGATGACGCCGTGCTTCTTCTTGCCGACACTGAGCTTGCGGCTTTCGCCCGGCGCCAGTGTGATCAGCAGGGCGGGATCGTCCATCACCACGTCGTCGAGACGCACCGCGCCCTCGGCGATCTTGCGCTTGGCCTCGCCGTTGGAGGCGACGAAGCCGAGTTCCACGCAGGCCGCGCCGAGGCGGATGCCGTCTGCTCCGGCCTCGATGGTCGGCAGATCGCCGCCCATGCCGCCGCCCGCGAAG
>NZ_ALVC01000181.1:0-10053 GCF_000293195.2 Sphingomonas sp. LH128 | reverse complement strand
CTATAGCCGTCCGTCCGGTACTCGCCGCTCGGGAAGAAATGCAGCCTGACCGGACACGCCCCGTTGTGGACATTGCAACGTTGCCGTGGTGTCGCCCTTGTGTTGTATTTGCAATCTGCCAGAAACCGAATAGACCTCGCCTGTGAAAAGCAGAACTGCCACTTTTCTGATCTCCATCGCGCTAACAAGTTGTCATACGGACGTGCCTACGGCCCGCGTGAAGGACCAGATTGATCGTTCGGTCATTGCGTATGCCGCCAGCACGCTGTCTGCGGTGGCCGTCGAAACCTGCATTGATGCGCAAATTCGAGGTCAAAATTTGCAGCATCAGAGGAAAATCTTGGAAGATTTTTCCTCAGAAGGCGAAAATTACCTCCGTGCTTCAGAAATGATCTCGGAAGGTTTGGATTTAGCTTGGTTCCTGCCGGAAAAGGCGGGGCATAAGCTCTTAAAAGCTCCTCCTACCCTTTTGACGCAACTGCAGTCTGCAACGGCTGAAGCGTTAAAATCGAAATTGGAAACAGCTTACAGTAAGCGCTACATCAAAGTCTCAGCGGTTCCAAAAACGATAAAATACGTTCGAAACCCCGTCTTGATCGAAGGGGCAAAGTCCGTTTCCGGGCGCAACTGCCCAGCTATTTTCTCCATAAATGAGCCCGCTATTTCTGGTGATATAGCTTTGGTCGAGACATCGTATGTTTGCGGCGGATTGTGTGGGGGAGGACAAATTCTCGCTCTTCGTCGCGGTAATTCGGGATGGGATGTGGTCGCTATTGCGCCAACTTGGGTGTCCTAGCGTTCGATTCAACTGAATGACAGAAAACCACCCCTTTCGGCCCTCACGACGCCGAGGGCCGCGCTCCACAGGGGCCTGTCCGGTTCCTGCCGCGTGGGAAGAAATGCAGTCTGACCGGACACGCCCCATTGCGGTCATGGCGAGAAAAGCTAAGCTCAGCGAATGCGGCCAAACAGCATTTTTTCTTTGTCAATTTTCTTGCTCGCGACTTCGTGCTCTGCGCCAAAGATTACGGAAATTCCCGTGCGCTTCGAATTTAAATCGGAGCGATTCTATGAAGAAATTCTGAGTTGCCAAGGAATTCGTGATTTAATCAAAATGAGGAAGCTTCGATCTCTGTATTCTAACAGGGAGGCATCCTCTGGGAAAACGCTCGTGAATTCCGATGGCACGGAGAAACTCATACTGACTTTGAATTACGATGGAACTTCTGTTGTGTTCAAATCGGGAAAAGAATTGCCCTCCAGCGTTGTAAATGCCGTCAAGGCTTGCGTCAGCTAGCCACCCCTTTTGGCCCCTCGGGAAGCCGAGGGCCGCGCTCCATAGGGGGCTGTCCGGTTTCCGCCGTCTCCGAAGAAAAGCCGCCTGACCGGACACGCCCCATGCCGGTCATAAAGGTTCCGTGACGAACATCAGAAACGGCCATTGGCACTTCCCAGCGATCGCCTTAGGCTGGTGGACATGAGCGAATTTATGGTCAACTTCATCGCCTTCAACGAGGCGCGCGACACATGCCAGATGGTTCTCGTGGAAGAATCGTGGGACGGCGACATAGAAGATCATCTGCGCAGCTTGCAGGATCGAATGATTGGCTGCCTAAACGCTGCACTCGATGGCCAATTGGCCGCGCAGTTCCCCGAGGCCAAGGGTCTGAACGTCCTCATTCGCGTAGATTGCTACGACCTCCCGCGCGACGCAGTGGAAGCCTTTTTCGAGCGATTTACCGATGGCATTGCTGCCATGTCCGACTACTCAACAGCAGGATCACAGTATGTCCGTCAGTTCCTCTTCGAGGTTAGCTTTGACACTGTAGCCAAGGTCTAGCGTCTGCTTCGCCCGTCATTGGTCTGAAAGCTGTCCGTCGCGTGACCACCCCAAGACTGCCACGTCCCAGGCATTCGCTGGGCCGGTTAGTCGCCGCCGCCACAGCGTAAGCGTACGGCCTCGCGCGTGTTGCGACATTCAGGCTCGGCGCTGATGGACCTCCGCTAAGGAGTCTCTTTCTGGACTCCAGAAAGAGGCCAAGTGAAGGACCGGGTGGAGATCATCGCGCGCACCGAGCGGCGCAGGAAGTTTTCGGATGTCCAGAAGACAGCGATCCTCGCCGAGGCGGATGCAGACGGCGTATCGGTCCGTCAGGTCGCTGAGCGCCATGAGATTGACGAGAGCCTGATTTATAACTGGCGGTCGACGCGTCGTCAGGCGGCGGCCATTGCCGGCGAGGCGCTCAAGTTCATTCCCTACGGTGCAATCATAACGATGGAGCTTGCGGCTGCGCCTGTCGTGCCCAAGCCCCAGAGACGCAGCGACCGGTTCCGTCGCCGATGCCGTCAGCGCCAGAGGAACTAATCCTATCACTTTGCCCACGCCCGTCGATGTCGGGCGCTCACCTCAAAGATCCCAATCGAATCTTAGCGCTGAAGTGAAGGAAGGACAGGCCAGACGCCACCAGCTTTTTGGATTAGCGCGTCGCCTGGCCTGTCCTTCCTTCACGAGCTAACGTGACATCAGCTGAGCCCAGACCTAAGGAGCAACTGTGCCTGCCGAACGCGATGCTCGGGAGGCAGCCATTGGTCAGGAGCGATCCTGCAAGGTCATCGTAAGGCGGCCAGTTCTTGAAGCGCCGCGTTATGTAGCGAACCACGCGGTATTCAATACCACGCTCGGCCATCCAGCCCGCCATGATCTTTTGAAAGGCGTAAGTCTCGTCCTTCTCCGCTCCCGGATCTGCGGTGAGAACAAGATCCGGCGCGAGGCCTCGGCTCACGAGTTCGAGCAGCAGCGCCGTGCTGTCAACACCGACGCCGTAGCACAAGACGCTAGGGTGAGGCCTTGGAAGACGGAGGTAATCGGGCACGCGCGAGCGCTGCCCGGCATGGCGGGCCATGGAACGTTTCCTTGAGCAAGCAGGAGCAGTTGGCGGCGCGGAACCGAATGAGGCCGTCGGTTCCAGCGCATTCACAGGTTGTGGCCCGCTGACGCTATTCGAATGACGCCGAGTCCGGCTGCCGCGGCGCCGAAGCGCCTGATGGTGCCGACGGAGGGTCATCGTCTGGGTCCATTTCCAGCGTCACGGACAGAGCAAGGCTGAAATCGCGGATGCGCGGATCGCAAAAGTCGCTTTCGATCGCGCGGTGGTGACCAATACGCTTCGCCTCGGGTTCATCGCAGGCAGTGAGACGGTAGGTCTCTTCGGCATAAAGCCGGCCCTGACACGAAAATCGTGCAGTGATGACATAAGTGAAGGCGCCTCCCTGCAGCGACGGGTTTGAAGAACTGTTCATGGTGTCTGTCCTGAAAAATGCCCGCCGAAGCGGGCCGGGCACGGGAACGCGGCCCCGCATCTGGAGCGGACCGCGGGATCGAAATGGATACGGCTAGTTGACCTTCTGCATCAGGCGCCGAGCCTTGCCTTCAAGGTCGAGCCGTGCGTCCTGATTGGTCTTGCCGCGGGCGAGAGCAGTAATGCCCTGAACGAAGTCGAAAACGGACGCGGGAGGGTGCCCTTCCTCGGAAAGCACGGCGGCGATGATCTTGCCTGTATCGGCCTTCGAGAACCCCTGCCCGCGCAGGAAGGTCTCACGATCCTCGTCCTTGCGCGCGACAATCCGCTCGCGTGCCGAGCGGATGCCCGTCACGAAATCGCTGGGCGAAGAGTCCGCAAAGCTCGTCAGTGCCGGCGCCGCCTGCTGCGCGAAGCGGTTGGCTGCAAACTTGGAATGGCGGATGCTGATTTCCTGGAAGTTCTCGACGCCCCACAGGTTCCTGTTCATACATACCGCCCGCAGGTAGAATGTCGCGATCCCGAGAGTCTTGGATCCGACCTCGCTGTTCCACGCATAAAAGCCCCGAAAGTAGAGATCCGGGTCGCCGTTGGGCAGCTTTCCGGCCTCGATCGGATGCGTATCGTCGACGAGGAACAGGAATACGTCGCGGTCGGACGCATAGAGCGTTGTCGTCTCGCTGCTGATGTCGACGTAGGGGTTGTAGACCATCGAGGACCAGTCGAGGACGCCCGGCACCTTCCAGCGGGTATCACCGGTGCCATTGCCGGCGAAGCGCATGACGGCCTCGACCAGCTCGTGGTCCCAGATACGCCCGTAGTCCGGTCCGGTCACAGCGCGCAATTCGCTCCTGCCATTGCCGGTTTCGAGCATTTTCACATGCTCGCCGCGATGGGCGATAAGCCCGTGTTGCAGATTGATGCTGGCCAGTGCCCCGGGAAGATCGCGCAGGTATCCTGCGGGCGCGCCGACGAGCGAACAGAGCTGGCCGAACGACCAGTGCGTGGGGGCCAGCACGGTGTCGGAACCGGGCGCCAGCAGACGAAGACTGGTCGCATCCTCGCTGCGCGCCTCGATGCGAAGCGCACGGCTTTCGACAATACGGGTCGTCGCCTGGTCAGCGCGGCGGCGCACATGGGCATGGAGGTCGTCGAGCGAGAGGAAACGTTCGTCGTCAGGACGGCTGAACCATTCGGACGATACACGCGAAACGTTCTCGCCGCGGCTGATGTCGACCTTGTAACCGGCTTGCGGCGCCGGGGCGGCATTTGCGATGCTGTTCATGGGAGGAAACTCCTTGAGGTGTTCTGGCTCCATCCAACGGCGAAGCCATCCCTCCCTCACCTTCTTCCCTCCTCCGACCCTGGTCGTGGGGTGTCGTCTTCGGCAGCAATCCTGGAGATGGCAGCGTCGAGCTGTCCTGGACGCAGGCGGTAGAGCCATACCGGACCGAGGCGATTGCGGACGTTGCGAAGAGCTGCGCCGCAAGGCTCATCGAGATCCCCGCCGTTCATCCAGAGGTCCGTCAGTGCCCGCTTCCAGTAGCGGCCATGGCGCGCGCGGAATGACGCAAGAGCCCGCCACATCGCGGCTGTCGGGCCTCCACGCGTGTCGGGCTCCCGGGAGCTTACCCTCATGGGCGGGATCGTCACGTTCGCCGCGCGGAAATGACCCTCGATCGCTTCCAGGTCTCCAAGCGAGCGGATTTCCGGGAGAGACAGAACCAGCGTATCGGAACTGGTGACGAGGTATGATTGTGGTTCGCCGGTGCCGTCGAAGACCACGCGTTCGGCCTCCCATGAACCGGTAAAGCCGTCACACCAGCGAGCGAAGAGGAGGCCCTGCGCGACGCAGAAGGCTTCCAGCTGGACAAAGCAGCCCCAGGCTACGTCGCGCGCGACGAGTTCGAGCGGTTCGTTCTCAGGGATATCGTGTTCGTCGAACCCGGCGGCATCCCAGTCGGTCGAGAGCCCCTCATCCACGATGATGGCGATGAACGTGGCAAGGAGATCCCGTGTCAGTGTTCCACCCACCCGGATGGATGCGTTTACGCGGTCAGCCATGGCAGACCTGCCTTTCGTTTGTGCTGGCGGTGGAAATGTCGGCGCATATTTCACGCTGAAGCCGCGCCGATCAGGTAGCGAAGTCTGGCGAAGGCAGCCTCCTCGCCGGCGCGGACGCCGCGAGCAAAGGCGAGGGAATGAAGCGAGAAGGCGATCGCCGCGACGGCAGGCGCGGTATCGACGGGGATGAGTGTGAGAAACGCGCCTTCGTCATCGTGGAGCGAGAGCATCCCCTCATTTGCAGGGTCGATCGGCAGCGCGACACGCGCGACCGACCCGATCCGCTCGAGGTCACGGTTGTAGCTTTCGACCAGCAGCGAATGGATGCTGATCACTTCGTGCGAACTGCGAGAATGGGCATCTGGCATGGCAGGAGACCTTTTCATGAGCACTGCCGGCAAACCGCCTGCCGACATGCCCTCCACTCCTTCCTCCCCTCCCAGCGCATGCGCCGGCAGTTCCTTGCCCCGCATGGTGCCGACTGCGCGGTACTCCCCAGGTTCAAGAGCAGGAAGAGTACCAATCTCCGGCTTCATGACTCCCAATTGCCAAACCTATGATTTCCAATTACCGTACTTGTTAAATCCAATCTCCGAGGCAGAATGTTCGAGCGTTTCGTGACACCACGGGTCGAGGAAGCCCTCACCGATACCCCCGTCGTTTTGCTCGTCGGACCTCGCCGTGCGGGCAAGACCACGCTGGTGCGAAGTATGGTCGGGAGCGGGCGAACCTATATCACCCTCGATGATCAGACCGCGCTGGAGGCGGCGACATCCGATCCCGCCGGTTTCATACGCGGCCTGGACCACGCCGTCATAGACGAGATACAGCGCGCACCGGAGTTGATGCTCGCCATCAAGAAAGCCGTCGACGAGGATTATCGTGCCGGCCGTTTTCTGCTTACCGGCTCCGCGAATGTACTGACCCTACCCAGGGTGGCGGACAGTCTCGCGGGAAGAATTGAGACGATCCAGATGTTGCCGCTCGCACGGGCGGAGATCGCCGGTACCCGACCTGCGCTTCTCGACGATCTTTTTACCGGAAATCTGCGCAATCCCACGAACACGATTATCGGAGGTGACCTCGTGGAGGTGGTCATGCTCGGCGGGTTTCCAGAGGCGATAGCCCGCTCGAGCGAACGCCGCCGCCAGGACTGGGCCCGTTCCTACCTGAGCTCGGTGCTCACCCGGGATCTAAGGGATATCGCGGATATCGAGCGGATGACGGACCTGCCCCGCTTCGTGCGCCTTCTGGCGGAGCATTCGGGACAACTGGTCAACTATTCCCAGTTCGGCGCCGCGATCGGCGTCACTCACAAGACCGGCCAACGATACGTGGGCCTGCTCGAACAGATCTTTCTCGTCGCGACGCTGCGACCCTGGTTCACCAATACGGTCAAGCGGATCATCAAGACTCCCAAGCTCCATTTTGTAGACTCTGGCCTGTTGGCGTCGATCCGCGGCCTCAGCATCGAGCGTGTCCGCGACGATCGCTCGATACTCGGCGCTTTGCTCGAGACCTTTGTCTTCTCCGAAGTCCTGAAGCTCATGAGCGCGTCAAGCCTCAGTCTGACACCTTACCATTTCCGTGATCAACAGATGCGCGAAGTCGACATCGTGCTCGAACGCGACGATGGCATAGTCGTCGGGATCGAGATCAAGGCGTCCGCCACCGTAAAGGCAAGCGACTTCGCAGGGATCAGGACCCTGGCCGAGAGCTGTAACGATCGGTTTGCCCAAGGCGTCGTCCTCTATGACGGCACGGAAATCATACCATTTGGCGACCGGATGGCGGCGGTACCGCTGTCGGTTTTGTGGAGCTGATCTATACGCGCGGTGGGCGTATTTGCCTGTAGGGGTGTCCCAAAGCCCGGCACTGTCGGTCGACCATCCGACGCTTGCCGTCCCATCGCCTGGCCGCCTGACACCGTGAATGGCGCTGGAATGTCACTGTTGAACCGAAGGGGTCGGTGCGACATCACCGAACGTCTCCTCGATCGCCGTCAGCACTTCCAGTGCCCGGTCCAGCGGCACGAACAGCCGGGTCCGGAACTGGATGATCTCGGTAAAGCATCCCAGCGCCTTGAGACGTGGCAGTCGCGCGACGTCGAAGTCCTTGATCTCGAGACGAAGGTCATCGGCGACGCGAGCGTACCTCAGCGAGGCGCCCGGCAAGGCAGGGATGAAAACGCCGCCTGACGTCGCGGCACCCGCGAAAATCTCCGCCGGCGACGGACGCACGGAAGTATCAAGCCCGAAGGCCGAGGCGACTTTCGCAAGGCCGGAAGGTGAGATTATCCGCCCCAGCATCGAGGCGCCCTGCGCATCGGTGATCCGCCAGACCCTGAGGTCATCGTCGGGGAGGCGGTTCCAGACGGGCAGCAGCAGACCGGTTGCGATGTTTATCGCCTCGACATCGATGCGCTGCGCCAGCTCCTCACATTCGGCGGTCCAGGCAGAAGTGAAGGTGGCTTTGTCGATCGGCTCCCAGGCGCTTTCGGCGAGCCGGGTCTTGCGCATGCGCTCAGAGCCGCCAGGACGAACGAGCTCGTGGACCTCAATGCGTTCGCCATCATCGCCCAGGATTGCCCAGGAGGGCACCTTCAGTGCGATCCGCCCTGAACGGGCATTGCGCAGAAAGGTAATGCGACCCGACCCTTTCCATTGCTCCAGCAGGGGGCTGAGCGGGGTTGGCCTGCGCTTGCGGTGCACCTCGATCCGCGAGAGCCAGGTCTCGGCACCCGACTGAGGATCACGCCGCAGCAACTGGCGTTCGATGGGCACGATCGCCTCGACCATGATCGTCTCGACACCCAGGTCGAGCGTGCCGCGTTCGCGCGCGGCATCGATACGCGCCTGGATGAGGCCGAGATACTCCTCGAAGATCGCGTTCTGCGTGCCGATGCGCAGCGCGAGCAGCCGGTTGAGCCAGCGCTGGATCGGCGGCAGATCATCGAGCAGCGCGCCGCTGTCCTTGTCGATGAGCTTCAATCCGGTCATCGCGATGAACTGGGTGAGGCTTGTGCTTTCCAACTTGCCACGTGCGAGCAGGCGATACCATTGCAGCAGCGCTTCACGGGCAAGATCACTTTCGAGGTTATCGAGCGGATCGAAGAGGTTCTGGCCGCCGGTCTGGCGCTGGCCGCGCGTGAGGGCGCCGAGGCTGTCGAGCCGCCGCGCGATCGTAGAGATGAAGCGGCGCTCGCCCTTGCAGTCGGTCGTCGCGGGCCGGAAGATCGGTGCACTCGCCTGGTTGGTACGGTTGGTTCGCCCCAGCCCCTGGATTGCCGCGGCTGCCCGCCAGCCCGGCTCGAGGAGGTAGTGCACGCGGCGCCTGTCCGCCGTCGCGCAGCCGCGGTCGGCATGGTAGCTGCGCCCGGTGCCTCCGGCATCGGAGAAGACCAGCACCTGCTTGGCCCCGCTCATGAAGGCATGGGTCTCGGCGATGTTGCTGCGCGCGCTTCGGCGCTCCACGCGCTGGCGTCCGGCTGCGTCGAGGACAATGCGACGCGAACGCCCGGTGACCTCGGCGAGGCGATCGGTCCCGAAATGCGCGACAAGCGCATCGAGCGCTGCCGGGATCGGCGGCATCGCACAGAGCCTTTCGACAAGCTCGTCTCGGGCGCGGATGGCGGCCTGACTGTGTACGGGGCGTCCATCCTCGTCGACCATCGGTTCGGAACGTGGCTCACCATCCTCGCCCTTGAAGACGCGCATCTGGCGGGTCGGAAATGCGGTCTCGAGGTACTGGATCATGAGTTCGCGTGGACTGACCTCGATATCGAGATCAGCGCGTTCGGCGGCCGAGAGGCCGGCAAGATGCCGTTCCAGCGCGGCTTCGGATGTCGTGACCAGTTGGACGACAGGCTGGCGGCCTTCCACAATGTCCTGCTCGATCGCCGCGATGAGACTGGGCAGTTTCATCGCGATCAGGAGCTGGGCGAAGAAGCGCTGCTTGGTGCTCTCGAAACGCGAGAGCGCGCTGCCCTTCGCCTGACCATTGAGCGAACGCCCGGTCATGCCATCGACGATCCCGGTCGCTTCCAGGACGCGGTCGAGTTCGGCGTGGATGATCGCTTATCGCGAGGTCGCGATAATGCGCAGGAACGTGGCGAAGGCCCGCAAAGCTGCTGAGCATTTCGCCACGTCCTTCACATTATTTCACAAGGCATCGAGCCACTCCATCAGGCTGGCTTCTCGTTTCCACGAAGGTGGCACGTTGCTCGCCGCCGGCGCCCCTACCTGCTCGAGCGCCTTTCGTTTGGTCTCCAGATTGGCCTGTGCGTAGTGGTTGGTCGTATCGAGGCTGACGTGTCCCAGCCAACTGCGGATGACGGTGATGTCGACCCCGGCAGCGACAAGGTGAACGGCAGTCGCGTGCCGGAAGCTGTGCGGCGTCACATTTTTGGACCGAAGCGACGGCACGGTTTCTGACGCCTTTCCTACATAGGAGGCGAGTTTGAACCGCACTCCCGAGGCGCCCAGCGGCTCACCATATCGATTGACGAAGATCCGCTGATCTGGCGCGCGCGGGTGACGTTCCAACAACTTCCTGAGCAACGTCACGGTTTCCGGCCAGAGTGGACAGATACGTTCCTTGCGACCCTTGCCGTAAAGACGCACGAAGTTCGGTGCGTCGAACCGGATCGCCTCGGGACAGAGGTCGAGGGCCTCCTGGATGCGCGCGCCGC
>NZ_ALVC01000180.1:0-3165 GCF_000293195.2 Sphingomonas sp. LH128 | reverse complement strand
GCGCGCCGCAGCGGCGGCGTCGGGGCAGAAGAACGGGTTGCCCGCGATCTCGGCTTCGTCGAACTTGCCCGGATCGATCATGTCGCCGCCGATCTCGGAGACGTAGGCGAGGATCTTGACCTCGGGGATTACCAGCCGCGCCACCGCGCCCGCCGCCACGCGGCTGGCGGTCTCGCGCGCCGAGGAGCGCCCGCCGCCGCGATAGTCGCGGAAACCGTACTTGGCGTCATAGGCGTAGTCGGCATGGCCGGGGCGATAGGCGACGGCGACCTCGGAATAGTCCTTGGAGCGCTGGTCGACGTTCTCGATCATCAGGCTGATCGGGGTGCCTGTCGTCCTGCCTTCGAAAACGCCCGAGAGGATGCGGACCTGGTCCGGCTCCTGCCGCTGGGTGGTGAACTTCGACTGGCCGGGACGGCGCGCGTCGAGGAAGGGCTGGATCACGCCCTCGTCGATCGCGAGGCCGGGCGGGCACCCGTCGACGACGGCGCCGATGGCGGGTCCGTGGCTCTCACCCCAGGTGGTGAAGCGGAAAAGGCGGCCGAAGCTGTTCATGCTCATGGTGCCTCGCGCCTTGTCGGGAATCGCGCGATTTGTCCAGTGGAGCGCTGATTGTGGTCGAAGCGGCTGCGATCTTCCCGAAGCGGGACAAATCGCAAGTCACAATGGCGCTTTTGATCACTTGTACAACCGATTGCGGCGATGCAGGGAGCGCAAATGTTCCTTGTCCTTTTCCGCAACCGCAAGCGCGCCGACATCGACGTTGACGCTTATATCCACGACGCCGTCGCCATGGAGGCGATGGCCGCCGAGCAGCCGGGATTCCTGTTGTTCCGCAGCTATACGGCGGACGACGGCGAAGTGCTGTCGATGTCGGAATGGGAGAGCGCGGAGCACGCCGCCGCCTGGGCGCGCAATGCCGAGCATCTCATGGTCCAGCGTCGCGGCATGAAGGAATATTACGAGAGCTACACGCTCTACACGTGCGATATGCCCAAGGTGCAGCGCTTCGACATGAAGGCAAGGCTGCCGGGCTGATCGGCCCCATGTTCTTGCCGGTATGCATCGCGCGCGGCTTGGTGTATCGCCGCGCGTGAAGCAGGCTCCTTACCGTAACTTGTGCCTGCGTTTCAGGGCGATAGGTACGGCATGGCGATCGAGTTCTACGGCATCCCCAACTGCGACACGGTGAAGAAGGCGCGTGTCTGGCTTGACGCGAAGGGGATCGCGTACACGTTCCACGACTACAAGAAGGAAGGCGCGGACCCGGAAAAGCTCGCGGCGTGGATCGACGCCGCCGGGCTCGACAAGGTGCTGAACCGCGCCGGGACCACCTTCCGCAAGCTGCCCGATGCCGACAAGGCCGACCTCGACGCCGAGAAGGCGACTGCGCTGATGGCCGCCAATCCCAGCACCATCAAGCGGCCGGTGGTGGAATATCCCGGCGGCATCCTCGTCGGCTTCAAGGAGCCGGAATGGGCGGCGGCGCTGGCCTGATTCGGGGACTGTTTCGGGGGCCGGGGCAATGAACACCGTCGAATGGATCGCGGCCGCGCTCGGTCTTGCCAACATTGCGCTGCTGGTGCGGCGCAGCGTGTGGAACTATCCGTTCGGCATGGCCATGGTGGCGCTCTACGTCGCCGTGTTCTTCGAGGCGAAGCTCTACGGCGAGGCGGGGCTGCAGGTCTTCTTCTTCGTGGCGCAGGGGTGGAGCTGGGTGCTCTGGCTGCGCGCCGCGAAGACCGGCGGCGAGGGCGACGACCGCGTGCCCGTTCGCCTGCTGAGCAACCTCAGCCGCGTCGTCTGGCTGACGGCGACGGCGGCGTTGGCGCTCAACCTCGGCTGGGTGATGCACCGCTTTACCGATGCCTCGCTGCCTTACGCCGACACCGCGATTGCCGGGGCCAGCATCGCCGCGCAGATCCTGCTCGCGTTTCGCCGCATAGAGAACTGGGTCTTGTGGATCGCCGTCGATATCGCGTCCATCGCAGTCTACGTTCACAAGGACTTGTGGGCGACGGCGGGGCTTTACGTCGTATTTCTCCTGATGTCGGTGCTGGCCTTGCGGGAATGGATCGTCGCCTACAGGACACAGGCATGAAGACCGTCTGCCTCCACGGCGCCGAGAGCACCGGCAAGTCCGTGCTGTGCGAGCGCCTGCTCGTCACGCGCGGCTGGCCGTTCGTGCCGGAGTACGGCCGCACCTACTGCGAGGAAAACGGCATCGACCTGACGATGACCGACCTTCTCGTCATCGCCGAGGGGCAGGCCCGGCACAATCGCCGGGCGCTGTCGGACGACGACGGCGCGCCGGTCCTGCTGTTCGACACCGACCAACTGATGACCGCTGCCTGGGCGCAGATGCTGTTCGGCGAAGTACCCGAAGCCCTGCTGGCCTATCCCAAGGCCGACCTCTACCTCCTGTTCGAGCCCGACGTGCCCTGGCAGGAGGACGGCACCCGCTTTTTCGGGACCGATGATACCCGCACCCGCTTCGCTGCGCTGGCCGAGGACATGCTGGTGCGTGCCGGGGTGACCTTCGTGCGCATCGCCGGAACCTGGGCCGAGCGCGAGGCGAAGGCCGTGGCGGCGATCGAGGGGGTGCTGGGGTAAGGTCCCCAAATCCTCCCTGTCGCGCAGCGATGGGGAGGGGGACCGCTCGCGTAGCGAGTGGTGGAGGGGGAGAGGCCCCTCCGTCAGCCCTGCGGGCTGCCACCTCCCCATTCCTTCGGAACAGGGAGGATTTTGCGGTCAGGCCGCCAGCACCGGGCTGGCAAGGAACGGCAGCGTTTCGCGTGCCTTGCCTTCGTAGGTCGAGATCGTGTCGCCCTGCGCCATCGTCAGGCCCACTTCGTCGAGGCCGTTCAGCAGGCAGTGCTTGCGGAACGGATCGATCTCGAACGTGAAGCGATCCTGGAACGGCGTGGTCACCGACTGCGTGTCGAGGTCGATGTCGATCGTCTCGTCCTGCGCCACTTCCATCAGGCGATCGATCGCCTCCTGCGGCAGCGCCACGGTGAGGATGCCGTTCTTGAAGGCATTGCCCGAGAAGATGTCCGAGAAGCTCGGCGCGATCACGCAAGTCACGCCCATGTCGAGCAGCGCCCAGGCGGCGTGCTCACGGCTGGAGCCGCAGCCGAAGTTGTCGCCCGCGATGAGGATCGG
>NZ_ALVC01000179.1:0-9846 GCF_000293195.2 Sphingomonas sp. LH128 | reverse complement strand
GGGCACATGCTGCATCTCCTGCTGGCGCGGAAAATCCTTGCCTTCGCCTTCACCCCTCCCCCTTCCCTTTCGCGGCCTCGGGCAGATTCAGGATGTCAGCGAGTGTCGGAGGCACTGGCCTTCGGGGGCGACGGCCGAATGCGAGGCCCTGTTTTGCGGCATATTTGTGAAGAGCATCGACTTCACGGCCGAGGGCCGCGGCAAGGTCTGTGAGGCTGATGCCATGCTCATGCGCGATCCGCAGGGCGGCCAGATGGTCGCTCGTCCAGCGCTGACGCCCTTCATGGGCAAGGCCGAGGATATTCGCGCGGGTGAAGATGGCCGCGCGCGTCCGGCCCATCTGGCAGGCAAGTTCAGGCGTCGGGATCTTGCCGTAGTCGCGGCGAAGCCGAGCTTCGTCGGCCTCGGACCAGTCAGGACCAAGGCGGAAGCCTTTGGACCGGGCATGGGTGCCGCGAAGGTTCAGATATTCCGCTCGCCAGCGGATCGAGAAGAGCGATCGACCCAGACGATTGCGAAGAGGCGTCAGGCTGGCGTTGTCGCGATAGGCTTTGATGAGCAGTTCATCTTCCTCGGGCATCCAGGCGCGGCCCCAACCCTTGCCCTGTGACACCAAAGATAGACCAAGATGATAGCTTGGGCAAAGAGTGACTAGACTTTATGGCGTGTGTAGCGTCATCAAGGCAGGGTAGCGAGAAGCAACTATGACGGACGCGAGGCCAAAAATGCTAGTCGAACTACCGTTCGAAAAAAGACGATACATAGCTGTGGTGAGCAATGAGGACTTCGACAAGCGGACGGTGCCCCCAGAGCCGGATGGAAGTGTTGGATCAGTATGGCCGGTACTCGGGATGGTCGCCTCGGCGTTCATACCTGGCGGGCTCCTCTTACGGGGAGGACTGGCCTTAACGTCATTCGCTGCTGGGATTTATACAGCGAACCGTGGGAGCAAATCGCACCCGGCGTCAGAATCGGTGATCCCAGTCACCATGCAGCAAGCAACCGAGCTGACGTTTCGTACTGGTTCGGCCGAAGTGGGACAGGTCTATGCCGCTAATCCGGTCAGCGACATGATTTATTATCAGATCGGGTCTTACAACGATGATATGGTAGACCATAAGCTCAGCGAACTTGAGCGATTGCTCAACTCGCTCGGCGCAAAACATTATAAGGTCAGTTATCAGGATAGCGATAGCTCGCAAAACACCGCATCTGCGAAAGTTAAACGCGTTGCAAGCGGAGGGCTTGAAGCTGAATTGACTAGAGCCCGCAAGCGACGCTTCGAGCGCAGCGGGACCTCCGATGGCAGGGAACCAGCCCTACCGAACAACTTAATGTGGTTTCATCGTGAGCCTTCTTGGCAGGCATTGGCTGAGGCTCGCCTGCAAGGCGGCCGAAGAGAATTCGCCCTGTCCGTCGAGTTGGAACAAAGTCTCAAACTCTCCGCAAAAGCGTTAGCGGATATCAAGGCCATGAAACTGAACGTGGAGGCTGGACACCATCGGAGTACGAATTTGGCGCTGTCCGTCACAGGTAGCTTCTAGGTGTCATAACCGACTGGTTGTGACACCTGCTAAACAGCCGCTTTCTGCCCCTCGGAGCTGAAAACGGCATGTCAGTAAGCGGCTCAACTTCGGGCGCAACCCGATGACCGATCGGGAAGTTCTGTGTGTCGGCTATTGGGAAAAGCTGCCGAAGGAGGGGCAGCCGACGAACGGCGCATTCTGGTCGGGTGCCGCCGGAAGCGGAACGCCGCTTCGTGGGACAAAACTGCCGATCGCCCCCGTCGCTGAGAACGACCGGTAACGCTGAAACCGGCCATTTTTGGTGTAGCGAAGAGCCTGCGCGGCTGCCCTTTTGGGCCTGAACGCCGGAAAAAGCTTAGCGGCTCGGGTCTCAACCCAGAGTACATTCCGAGTGGATGTCGGCCCCAACTACCGATCGCGCGATCGACGCTAGATGGGGATGGTGGGTGAAGAAGAGGACCTGCGTCGACCTAGCGAGCTCTGCCAGCACTCGAAAACCCGCTTCGGACCGGTCGTCGTCGAAGTTGACGAAGAGATCGTCGGCTAGGAACGGCAGACGCACGCCCGCTGCGACAGACTGCTCGACGGCGGCTAGGCGCAAGGCGAGGAACAGCTGGTCGGTGGTTCCCTCGCTCATGGCGCCGACCTCGACGACGGTCCTGCCGTCGTTACGGACTCCGAGGAGTCGCGGCGAGGCGGCGTCGCTGTCGATCCGCAGCGCCGCGTAACGTCCGATCGTCAGGATCGAGAAGAGCTCCGAGGCGCGGATCAGCATCGGATCCTGATGTTGCTCGCGATATCGCTCGATCGCCCAACGCAGAGTCACCGCCTGGGCCCGCTTCAGGATGTATTGCTCGGAAAGGACCCCCAGCTCCGCTCGGGCCTGACCCGCGTCCGTGGCAGCGTCGATGGCGCTCTCTCCCTCCTGCTCGAGATTGGCGAACGCCCTCCGTGCATCGCCGAGCCGACCCGCCGCGGCATCCACCTCGGCGTTTAGGTCCACCAGTTGGGATGCGAGCGTCTGCGTCTTGGCCGCCAGCCCGTCCGGATCGATGCCGTCAAGGGAGCCGAGGAGTTCCGCAAGACCCTTGCCGTCGCCGGCTGATGTGATCGCCGTCTCGGCATCCCCGACCGCCTCCCGGAGCGCTCTGACTGCGCGAGATCGCGCGATGGCGGCCGCGAGCTCGTCGACGCCTTTCGAACCCGTCTCCTCCATCAGGCTGCTGAGGGAACCCATGGCCGCCGCTAACCTCGCCTCCTCGGCCGCCACCTCTTCATTGCGGGCCTCCATGGTGGCCTTCAGGGCGTCCATGACCTTAGCCGTGGCGCGCGCGGAGGTCAGGCGGCTCCGTAGCGCGGTCAGCCGCTCCTCCGGATTTTCGGACGCGGGGATGCCGAGGGCGTCGGCGGCCGCGTGGACCCTGGCGTCGTGGTCGGCCGCGTCCCTTTCCATCCCGTCGAGCCGTCCCTGCAGGTCCGATA
Source organism: Sphingomonas sp. LH128 (assembly GCF_000293195.2). NCBI lineage: Bacteria > Pseudomonadati > Pseudomonadota > Alphaproteobacteria > Sphingomonadales > Sphingomonadaceae > Sphingomonas > Sphingomonas sp. LH128. The sequence continues at coordinate 6,838 of NZ_ALVC01000179.1, read as the reverse complement.
GGGCCTCGATCTCGACGCGCAGCTCTTCGAGTATGTCGAGCGCGGTGGTCGCGTTCCCGAGATCAAGGTCGAGGCCAGTCTGTTCGAGCTGCTGGCGCCACTGGGCTTCACGGTCGGCCGCCGCGTCCTCGAGTCGCTTCCTGCGTCGTCCGAGGGTGTCGGCCTCCTGCTCGATACGGGCCGCGGCGGCCTCGTCGAGCCGTCTCTGCTGCTCGGCCGCCTCAAGGTCGGCCCGCAGTCGCTCGGCGATCGCCAGGATGGGCGCGATCTCGGCGGCATCCGACGGCGCGGCGACTTGAGGGAGACATGATGCGAGTGCCTGTCGCACCTTGGCCCGGCGGACGTCGGCCGCCTCGGCTTCCGCCATCGCCGCGACGGAGGCGGCGTACGCCGCCTCGGCAACATCCCTCGCGGCGTTCCAGGCGACAAGGCGCGTCGGCTCCATATCGACATGGCACGCCGCCTCCAGCCTCTCCCGCCAGACGCTTCGTTTAGTGTCAACGCGCTCCTCCGCGCCCTTCGCGCGAAGCTCCGCCTGCTCCGCATCGAGCATGAGCTTCGCGACCCGGTTCTGCATGTCGGCGAGACGGCTCGACTCGTCGGCCGCCGCGAACCGCAGGTCACTGAGCTGGTCCGCCTCTGCTAGGGTGGCTTCGAAGACCGTGACAGCTCCGCCCGGCGCGGCAACTGGCGCCGCGGTCAGGATGTGATCGCGGAGCGGGCGCCAGTGTTCGTTGCGGGCGGTGCGCGCGCTGTGGATCTCCTCCGCGGAGACGGCGTTCCCGGAGGCGAGCTGCTCCATTTGGAGGGAAAGGGCCGCAGCCTCCTCCCGGGCGCGGCCGGCGGCGGCGGTCTCCCGCTCGGCTTCGGCCAAGATGTTCGCCATGGCCGTCCGCGCTTCATCAATCTCCGCCTGTCCGATTCGGGGGAGCTCCAGGAGCGTCGCTGCGTCGCCGCTCCAGGGCGCCAGCCGCGAAAGCGACTGCGCCAGGGTCGTCGAGGCTGTGTCGGCCGTGCTCCGCAGGGACTGGCAGCGGGCGTCGATGTCGGCACCGAGCGCGAGCGCGGCGTCGACGGCGGCGATGACCGGCTTCAGGTCGCTATTCGGATCATCGTCGGTCTTGCGCGGGAGACCCGAGGCTGCCCTCCGCCGTTCGTCGAGCTCCTCCTCGCTCTGCGCAATCTGGGCGAGCGCCGACCTGTCCTCGATGTGCGAGAGCGCGAGTTCGCGCAGCCTGGCGCTGGCGATCCGTGACGGTGGATCGGCGGCAAGCGCGCCAGCCTCCTCCCGCAGGCGTTCGATCCGGCCGGTCCGCGTAGCGCGCTCGGTCCTGAGGCGGACCATGTCGCTGCTCGCCTTCGCGACAGCCCCCGAGGCACTCACGAGCGCGTCGACGAGATCCGCCTGAGCCAGTATCGCCTCGTCCGCCACAAGCGCATCGACGCGCTCGGCTGCTTCCTCAGCCAGCTTCGCCGCGGCGGCCTTCGCGCGGCCCGCCGACGCGGCCTCGGCCATCGCGGCTTCCGCCGCCTCCTCGCGCTGTGCAGCGAGCTCGATGGTCGCGCCGTGTGCCTCGAGGGCGGCCAGGTGTTCCGCCCGCAGGCGCGCCGACGGCGCAATTCGGCGGATCCGTTCCGCGCGGCTCATCTCGGCGAGCAACTCGTCGCGCCGACGTTGGGCCTCGTCCAACGCGGCCTGCGCGGTCGCCACCGCCGTCCTCGCGTCGGTCCAGATCCTCGGTCGGAGCGACCTGTCGCGGATGGAACGCAGGCCCGCCTCAAGTTCGCGCTGAGCGACGGTGAAGGAGCGTCTGTTAGACGCGCGTGGACCCCAGATGGCGTCCGCTTCCTCCTCCAGTCGCGCCAGCTCGTCCGAGACTCCGGTCAGGCCGGAGCCGGCCGCGAACAGCGCCCGGCCAAGGTCGTTGCGGGCTTCGACCATCGCCTTGCCGCCGGCCCGCAGGCCCTCCTGGTCCAGGCTGAACGAGAGACCGAAGGTCTCCCTCGTCTGTCCCCTGAGCATCGCGAGGAGCGCGCCCTCGTCGATCGGCCGGTCATCCGGACTCAGGAGCGAGGCTTTTGGGGCCTTCTTGCGTCGGCAGGCGAGCGTGGCCCCCTCGTCCTCAAGCACGGCGCCGACCCGCAGGAGCGAGTAGTCGTACATGAAGTTGTAGGGCGATCGGCCTGGGAAGCCGAACAAGAGATCCGACACCGCGGCGAGCGACGTGGTCTTGCCGGCCTCATTCGCGCCGTAGATTATGTGCAGGTCCGGTTGGCCGTTGCGGAACGAGAGCGTGCAGTCCTCAAAGTGGCCGTAGCGCTCGAGCGACAGGTTTGCGAAGCGCACCTACGCCTCTCCAGTCAGGCGTGACCGCAGCGCGAGTGTCGCCGTCTGGAGCACTGCCGTCCAGTCCCCATCGCCGGCGAATAGCCGCAGGCCCTCGTCGTCGGCGTCGTCCGGCGACTGGCCGGTCGCGGTCTGCGTGGCGAGCATGAACGGGGCGAGGTCCTCGGCGAGGAGGGCGGCGAGCTCCGGATCGGTAGCCGCTTGTCCGATGAGGGACGACAGGTCGTCCCCAAGCCGGATCTGCTGCGGCTGCGCGGGCGGCCCGACCAGCACCTTCACCCTTTCGATGAACAGGTCCGGCGATATCGACGCGGCGACCGCGCGCGCGTCGTCGCGGATCGATGACACGCCGTCGTGCAGTGCGCCGGCGTCCGCCGTCTCGCCGGTGAGCGACACCCGTGCGACGAGAGGCAGGCCTGCCGCATCGGCCTGCCAGGTGGAGAGGAGCGATGCGCGCATGAGCGAGGCCACCGCGTCCGCCGCCGCCCCGGTGCAGTCGACCTCGACGTGGGCCCAGCGCAGTACGTCTAACTCGACATGCTCGATGGTGACGACCTGGGCGTCCTCCACCGTCACCATCACCGCGCCCTTAGGCCCGGTCTCGCGGATCGTGCGTCCCTGCGTGTTGCCCGGGAAGACGACGAATGGGTCTTCTGAAACAACCTCGTGCTCGTGGACGTGGCCGAGCGCCCAATAGTCGTAGTGCTTGGACCTGAGGTCCTCTAGGCTGCATGGGGCGTACGCGGCATGGCCCTGGCGTCCGGCTAGCGCGGTATGGAGCACGCCGATGTTGAAGTGGTGCTCGACAGCGTCGGGATAGGCGAGGACGAGGTTGTCGGTAACGGCCGGCGTTGCGAAGCTCTGGCCGTGCACGGCGACGGCGAACTCCGGCAGAACATGAGTCTCCGGACGCCTCGTCCCGAACAGCTTGACGTTGTCGGGCCAAGGGATGCTGCGCGTTAGCACAGACTCCGCGTCGTGGTTGCCGGACAAAAGGAAGACCGGGACGTCAACTTGGGCGAGCCGACCCATTGCCCGCGCGAAGTAGAGGCCGGTTCCCATGTCTTTCCAGTCGCCGTCGAACAGATCGCCGGCGATCACCACGAAGTCGACCTCCTCGTCGAGGGCCCGCTGGACGAGGTTGTCGAATGCCGCCCGGGTCGCACCTCGGATGTCTTCCACCGGAAGTCCCTCGTATCTCGACAGGCCGCGCAGTGGGCTATCGAGGTGAATGTCGGCGGCATGCAAGAAACGGAAGTCTTTAATGGCTCACCCCCATGAGTCGGCCGCGCATTCTTCATCATCACATCGCGTGCGCCAACATGCAGCACAGTTTTGATGCCGACAACTCTGCGTCATTGCAGGCGCTCCTATGAGCAAACGTTGTCGATAGCTATCAGATCTTCGGTCTGCGTTGCCATCAATCCTCGGCGTCCTCCACCGGAATGCCACAGGTTTCGATGGCCAAAAGTTATCAGGTGCAGAGGCCCTTCAGCCGTTTTAGGTGGTTTCCGTCGACGTGTTCCATCGTGGCGAAGAGCGCAGCGGCAGCTCCCCTCGTCTCCTCGAGGGTCATCGTCGAGAAGGACAGCAGGTCGTCGAGGTTGTCGGAGTGGGATTCGACCTGGGTGAGCCGTTCGAGCGCAGCCAGCCTCTCCCTGTCGAGATCGGGATAGTCGGCGCACAGTTTGTCGAGCTGGCCGGGCAGTCCTCCGCCACCCGGACTCTTGAAGGCGAGGAACACGTCGAGCACCCGGCGGATCACGTTCGGCATCATGTAGCCGTGGTCGTCGTAAGCGTCGGGCTGCTCGACGAAGCGCAGCACGTGGCTGAAGAGGAAGTGGTACTCCGAATCGTACTCGCGGAGCAGCTTCGACATCTCGATTATCCTGGAGGAGCGGCGGTGCTCTCCCTCGGGGATCGTGACGTCGATGTAGAGGAACGTGGCGGTCGGATCCTTGCCGGCCGGAGGCCGTGCCTTGCCCTTCCAGGCCTTTCTGAACTCGTTCATGCACTGGAGATTGTGCGTGAGAACGAAAACCTGCGCGGCCTTCTCGAGCCGCGTCCTCACGAGGGAGCAGGCGAAGTTTAGCGCCTTGGTGTCCAGGCTCGAGACCGGGTCGTCCACCACCACGATGACGTCCTTCAGCTTCCGGTTGTCCGCCTCAATGGAGGAGAGGAAGTAGGAGATCGCGATGGCTGTCTTCTCGCCCTCGCTCGGTACGCCGGTAATCGGCGTCCCATGGCGGTGCAGTTCATAGCCTTCGTCGACGGGGTTGATGGTCAGCTCGCCGTGGCCGAGGTAGGCCGCGATGAGCTTGTTAATGACGGCGGCCGCGGGACCGTGCGTCCGGATGCGCTGGCGCAGCTCGCGTGCCTTCTCCCGCAGGGCGGCCAGCTCGTCGGTCTCGACCTTCAGCCTGGCGGTGGCGTCGCCGACGTCTTTCGCTGTCTTGGCGTATTCCTCGCGGCAGTCGACGATGAAGTGGCGGCGGATGGACGTCTCCGCATCCTCCTTCCGCTTCGCGAAGTCGGCGACGCCCTGGTTGTGGGCCGCGATCGTCTCGTTGACGCTCGCGACGCTGGCTGCCAGACGCTCGGCGGTGGCGAGCACATCCGCCTCGGCGGCGACGTCCTTCATGTTCGCGGGAGATGCGGGCCGCTCCAGCTTTGCGGATAGTACGACTTGTAGCGTGCGCAACTGCTCCGCGAGCTGGCGCGCGTTCTGCGACGCCTCCTGCCTCAGGGCCCTGAAGCCGGGCCGCAGCTCGCTGGCCAGATCGTCCACCGCGGGCAGCTGGGCGGCCAGTTGGCCGATAGACCCTAGGAGGTCGTCGAGACGTTCGGCGGTTTTCTTGAGGTGGGCGACGAACTGATCGACCCTGTCGTCGAGCGCCGCCGCCAGCAAGGCGCGGCGTTCCCCCGGGATCTCGTTCCCGCACAGAAGGCAGTCGGCCAGGCCATGGGCGTCGTGGTACTCGTAGCCGCGCTTCAGCCAGAGGAGCATATCCGGGTGCCGCTGCACCTCCTCGAGCGCGACGGTCGCTAGCGACTGGCCGCAGACCTCGGCGATGAAGCGGTAGGCGGTCTCAATCGTGGCCTGGTCGAACGAAAGCGGGTCGAGGCGGGGCATAGGCTCGTCGAGCCTGCGCGTGTCCTCCGCGGCCTTAAGCTCGCCATCCGTCAGCCTAGGTCCGTCATAGTCCTTCCACGTGTCGAAGTCCCTGGCGAGCGCCGGCGCCTCGTACTTCCGGCTGCCCAGATGGAGGCGCGACGCGACGGACTTGGCGCGTTCGCGCTTGTAGCTGGCGAAGGTCTTGTCCGCCGCCGTTTCGGTTGCGGCCGCCGCCTCGCGATTCGCCTCAGCCTTAAGGATATCGCCTTCGATCCTCGTCAGCTCGGCGGCGGCTTCCGCCTGGTCCGCGCCGATGTAGAACACCGGCCTCGCGCGCCCGGCCGCCCATTGGAGGTTCTGCTCGATGTAGTCCGAGTTGAACACGAGCATCCGCTGCTCGAGCCCTTTGGGATTGGTCGGGCACCCGAACGCCACCCCGTCATCTAACGTCACCTCGAACGTGCCGCCCTGCGGGAGCTTTGGGTGCGGTTCACCCGACTCAAGGCTCGCGAACAGCCGCGACAGTGTGCTCTTTCCCGAACCGTTGAACCCGTAGATCAGGTTGTAACGCCGGAAGTCCAGAGATGGTGATCGCGCGCCGCGAGCGGCGTATATCCCCATTCCCTGCAGCGACTTGATGTTAGTGAGGATCCCCATTGCAGGAGTTCAGTCCTTGCCGCGCTTATTGTCAATCTCGAAGCGACCGTAAGACCGATCGCAGTTGAATCCGCGTCGCCGGCCGCAAGCTTCCGAGACGGGGTGCGCTGACTGCCGCTTCGTTGGCAAAGGTCGACTTGAGGCACCTTGCTGACAATCCGATTCGGGGGAGTCAAATGGCAGCTTCTGTCAGGAAGAGACGTTCGCGGTGGCTAATCGAGCGACCGGGTTTGGTCGGCTGCTGCCGGGGTGTGAGCGGCAGCTATCCCACTTTCTGCTCTCTGAACCCGACATTCGCCTATCGGCCAAGGCAGTCTGCCGCGAGTGCACGGAAAACAGGTGTTGCCGACGCCAGCGGTCGCTAGCGCATCTCCGTGCCCGTTCTATTTAACGGGCCCGGGCTGGGGAGTGAACTCGGAAGACGCATAGGCGCGCCAGAGATGGCCTTCGGCCTCGATCTGGTGTTCGAAGGTGCGGATCGAATTTCCGACGGTGACGATCAGGCCCTTCTCTTCATCCAGTTCGATGTGGCCGGGTTCGTAGAGACGGCCAGGCCGGATGCAGGGTTCGTTGGCGCCCATCTCGCAACCGGCGGCTGCGAGGTCGGGCACAGTGATGCCGGTGCAGCGCCACAGGTCGAAGCGTTCGCCTTCGGCGCTGGCGGTCATGTAGCGCTCCCTGGCGATCGTCCATGCCGCGTTGACGTGATCGAGGTCATC
>NZ_ALVC01000178.1:0-12821 GCF_000293195.2 Sphingomonas sp. LH128 | reverse complement strand
AACGCTATCTACAATGCGACGGGAAAGCGGGTCCGCGACCTGCCGATCACGCTCGACAAGCTGCTGTGATGGGGGCCAGCAACCCTTTGTAACGCCCACCTCTCCGAACTCTTGCCCCGCTCGCGCGTTGTCAGGCGCACACAGGGCACAGCACGGGACAAGGGGCATCTTGCGCAAATCGATCATCGTCTGCGCGGCTTTGCTGGCCGGGTGCAACAGCCACCAGTCCGCGCTCGCACCGTTCGGGCTGGAGGCACGCTCAACGCTGACGATGACCATGGTGATGGTGATCGGCGCGGTGATCATCGCGCTGGGCGTGGTAGCCGTGTTCGTCCTCGCGGTGCGCGCGCCGGAGGGGCGACTGGACCACGCGGGCGGAATGCGCATGGTGCTCTGGCTCGGCGCGATCGTGCCGACGGTGGTGCTGACGGCACTGCTGGTCTGGGCCCTGCCCGCGATGCGTCCGCTCCCCGACGCCGCGCAGAACCTGCGCGTGCATGTCGAGGGCGAGCAGTTCTGGTGGCGGGTGCGCTACAAACATCAGGGCCAGCCGCCCCTGATCTCCGCCAACGAAGTGCGCATTCCAGTGGGCCGCACTATCGTGTTCGAACTGACCGCGACCGACGTGATCCACAGCTTCTGGATCCCCGGCCTTGCGGGGAAGATGGACATGATCCCGGGGCGCACCAACCACCTCGTCGTCAAGGCCGACAAGGCGGGCATCTATCGCGGCGTCTGCGCGGAGTTCTGCGGCCTCAGCCATGCGCTGATGGCGTTCGACGTGATCGCGATGGAGCCCGCCGCCTTCGACGCATGGCTGGCGACCAGTCGCGAGCCGCCCATTCGCACGCAGGGTCGCGGCGCGGCGCTGTTCGCGGCCAGCGGCTGCAATGCGTGCCATTCCCTTACCGGCGGCGAGAGCATCGGCCCCGACCTCACCTACTTCGGGACACGCCGCACGCTGGGCGCTGGCATCCTTGCCCCCACCGTGGAGAACACCGCCGCCTTCATCCGCGATCCGCACAAGTCAAAGCCGGGAGCCCGCATGCCCTCCTACGCCGCGATGCCGGAGGCAGACGCACGCGTGATCGCCCGCTGGCTGAAGGAGGCGGGACGATGAGCCTGCACGATCAGGACGACATCGCGCTGCGCGAGGCGCAGGAAGTGCGGCTCCGCAAGGTCTGGGAACCGCCCAAGGGACTGTTCCTGCGCTGGACGGACACCAACAACAACCAAGTCGGCGTGTGGTACGTCCTGACCGCGTTCGGTTTCATGCTGTTCGCGGGCGTGCTCGCGCTCATCATACGCATGCAGCTGGCGGTGCCGGACAACGATCTGGTGGACGCAGGGACGTTCAACCAGCTGTTCACGCTGCACGGCTCGGTGATGATGTTCCTCTTCGCCGTACCGATGTTCGAGGCGGTGTCGATCATCCTGCTGCCGCAATTGCTGGGCGCGCGCGACCTGCCCTTTCCGCGCCTGTCCGCTTTCGGATACTGGTCGTTCCTGATCGGCGGGGTGTTCGTATCGGGCTCGATCTTCTTCGATGCTGCGCCCGATGGCGGGTGGTTCATGTACCCGCCGCTGACGACGCGCACGGACCTGTCCGGCCTCGGCGCAGATATCTGGATGCTGGGGCTGTCCTTCATCGAGGTGTCCTCCGTCGCCGCCGCCGTCGAACTGATCGTCGGCGTCCTGAAATGCCGCCCGCCGGGGATGCGACTCAACCTGATGCCGCTCTATGCCTGGTACATCCTCGTCGTCGCGGTGATGATCCTGTTCGCCTTCCCGCCGCTGATCGCAGGCGACGTGCTGTTCGAGATGGAGCGCCTGCTCGACTGGCCGTTCTTCGACGCCTCGCGCGGCGGCGATCCGCTGCTATGGCAACACCTGTTCTGGATCTTCGGCCATCCGGAGGTCTACATCGTCTTCCTACCCTCGATCGCCCTGTTCGCGATGCTGGTGCCGACATTCGCGCGTCGGCACCTACTGGGCTATCCGTGGATCGTGCTGGCGGCGGTGGGCACCGCGTTCCTTTCGTTTGGGCTCTGGGTCCATCACATGTTCGCGACCGGGCTGCCCAAGATCAGCCTCGCGTTCTTCTCCGCCGCGTCGGAGGCCGTGGCGATCCCGACGGCGGTGCAGATCTTCGTGTTCATCGTGACGCTCTGGGCGGGGCGTGTGGTCTGGTCGACGCCGCTGCTCTACGCGGCGGGGAGCCTGGCGATCTTCGTCATCGGCGGGCTGACCGGGGTAATGGTGGCCGTCGCCCCGTTCGACTGGCAGGCGCACGACACATACTTCGTCGTCGCCCACCTGCATTACGTGCTGATCGGCGGCACGCTGATGCCGCTGTTAGCAGGGCTCTACTACTATTGGCCGCTGGTGACGGGCAAGAAGCTGTCGGACCGACTGGGGCGCACCGCGTTCTGGCTCATCTTCGTGGGCGCCAACCTGTGCTTCTTCCCGATGCACCTGTCGGGGCTCGAGGGAATGCCGCGCCGCGTCTTCACCTATCCGGAGGAGCTTGGCCTCGGCGGCCTCAATCTTGCCTCCACCATCGGCTCGTTCGTGATCGCGGCGGGTGTGGCGGTCATCGTGCTGGACTTGTGCCGCTCGCCATGGCGGCAGAAGGCCCCGCGCAATCCGTGGGCTGCGGGCACGCTGGAGTGGCTGGCCCATCCCGATGACGAGAACTGGGGCATCCGCTCGATCCCGCTGATCGAGAGCCGCTATCCGATCTGGGATCAGGAGGACTTCGTGCGCAAGGTGGACGAAGGCCGCTACTTTCTGCCCGACGCCGAGGAAGGCCGGCGCGAGACGATCGTGACCTCGGTTCTGGACGCGCGCCCCGTTTCGGTGATCCGACTTGGCGGACCGAGCTGGCTGCCGATGCTGACGGCGGTGGCGCTGGGTGGGGTCTTCATCCTGACGACCTACCACTTCTACTGGGCGGCACTCGTCTCGGGCATGCTGACGCTGGCGCTGGTGCTGACATGGCTGTGGACCGGCACGGCGGAGATTCCGGAGAAGCCCCGCAAGCCGATCGGCCACGGCATTGAACTGCCGCTCTACATCTCGGGCGACGCGGCGCCGGGGTGGTGGGCGATGTTCATCACCATGATGGCCGATGCGACGGCGTTCTCCGGCCTCGTCTTCGGCTACTACTTTTTCTGGACCCGGCATGAAGATTTCCCGCCGATGGCGATGGCGGATGGACCGGGCGTCTGGTGGCCGATGGTGGCGCTGGTGGTAGGGGTGGCAAGCTGGCTGGCGACGGCAGGCGCGCGAGAGGTTCACGCGCGCGGCAAGATCGCGCTCGCCCGCGTGCTGGTGCTGCTGGGCATCGCGGCCAGTCTTGCCGGTATCTACGCAGGTCTTGCCGGACCCTGGCTCTCAGGAATGGACCCGCAGATGCACAGCTATCCAGCCATCGTCTGGACGCTGGCGATCTGGACGACGGCGCACTGCTGCGTCGCCGCGATCATGCTGGCCTACGTCCTTGCGCGTAGCCTTGCCGGGAAGATGACGCCCGCGCACGACGCCGACATCCGCAACGTCACCGTCTACATGCACTTCCTCGCGCTGACGGTGGCGGTCACGTACCTCACCATCGGCCTGTTTCCGGAGCTCGCGTGATGAGTGAGCGGCGCAAGTGGCATGAGCGGCTCAAGGTCACGCTCTGGACTCTGATCGTGCCGCCTGCGGTATGGGCGGGCCATTTCCTCTTCGCCTACCTGTGGGCGGCGATATCGTGCGCCAAGGACGGCGCCTTCGCCAAATTCCCGGTGCTGTTCACCCTCGGCACCGTATTGGCGCTGGTGGTGATCGCGCTGTCTGGCTGGATCGCGTGGAAACAGCAGCGCACCGTCGGTGATCCGCCCCCGCATGACGAGGGCACCGAGGTCGACCGCCTGCGGTTCCTGGCCAAATCGACCCTGCTGCTGGCGGGCCTCAGTTTCGTGTCGGTACTGTTTACGGCCCTGCCCGTCGTGTTCATCGGAGACTGCCGGTGAAGCGCGCCGCACTGATTGTCGGATTGCTGCTGGTCCCGACCGGATGGGCGCTGTCGCCGCTGCCGCTGGGCATGACTGGACACATGGCGGGACACATGATCGCCGTGGCCGTGGCCGCGCCGCTGCTGGCCTATGCCGCACGGGGCACCATTGCCGATCCGGCAAGGCGCTGGCCGCCGATCGTCACACCGATGGTCATGATGTTGCTGGAACTGCTGACCGTCTGGGGCTGGCATCTGCCCGCTTTGCGCGGCGCCGCCGATAGTCACGCCCTGATAGCCGTGATCGAGCAGGCGAGCTTTCTTGCGGCCGGTTTTTTGCTGTGGAGCGCGGCCACCCACCCCCCGGCCCGAGCAAGCGGGATCGGCGCCCTGCTGCTTACGTCCATGCACATGACCCTGCTGGGCGTCCTCATTGGCCTTGCGCCGCGTCCGCTCTATCACGGGATGCACCATGGCCACGGGCTTGATCCGCTCGGCGACCAGCAACTTGGCGGCGTGGTGATGCTGGTGATCGGCGGCGCCAGTTACCTGATCGGCGGGCTGGGCCTGCTTGCGACCCTGCTGCGAGAAGACCGGAGCACCGCGACATGATGGTGAAAATCACGACCGGGCGTGTCGTGCTTGCCCTCAGCACAGCACTCACGCTGGGGCTGGGCGCGGCGGCGGCAGGGCTGGTGCCCGTCGCCGCCTCCACCGGGCACTGGAAGATCACCGACTGGTTCCTGCACTGGACGATGCAGAATTCCGCGCGCACCTACAGCGCCGTGCAAACGCCCAAGGTCATCCGTGACGATACGGGCCTCGTCAGCGCGGCAGGGCATTTCCGCCAGTCCTGCCAGGTATGCCACGGCGCGCCGGGGGAAGCGCCCTCCCCGGTCATGCAGGCCGCGACGCCGCCAGCGCCGAACCTTGCCAGGACGGCGGGCCACTACACCGATCGCGAACTGTTCTGGATCATCCGCCACGGGGTGAAGTTCACCGGCATGCCGCCATGGGCAGGAAAGAGCCGCGCCGACGAAATCCGCCGCATGGTCGGCTTCGTGCGCCGCCTGCCGACGATGACACCGCGGCAATACCGCGCGCTTACTCGGCCGATCGCAGGCGCTCCCTTGCTTCAGTGCGCGGGCTGCCACGGCGTCGACGGCAAAGGACGCGCCCAGCCCGACATCCCGATCATCGCCGGACAGGATGCCGCCTACATGCTGCGCGCGCTGCAGGCCTACAAATCCGGCAAGCGGGCCAGCGCGGTCATGCAGACAGCCGCGGCCGGGCTCGACGAGGCGCAAATGAAAGCTGCGGTCACCTATTACGCGCGCCTGCCCGGCCTGCCTCACGGCCCCGTTGCAGACCGGCACGCCATAGTCGCGAAAGGCCTTCCCGAAGCGCAACTGCCAGCCTGCGCGCAGTGCCACGCCCCCGGTAAGGCAGCCCCTGTCATCACCGGCCAGCGAGCCGCGTACTTGGCCGAACGCCTGCGCCAGTGGCGAGGCGAAGACACGGTCATCGACGCTCACAAGCCGCAGGACCCGATGGCCGTAATCGCCCGGCGCATACCCGAGGAGGCGCTCGATGATCTGGCCGAAAGCCTCGCTGCTCCCACCGGCCAGACTGCGACGGGAACAACCATGCCCTGATCCGGCTTGTGATGCCGAGGAAGGAACCGCCCATGCCCGCACGCGCATACTGGAAAGGCCAGATCCGACTGGCGCTCGTCTCGATCCCGATCGAGGTCTACCCGGCGACGCGATCGGGCGCGGCGATTTCCTTTCATCAGATCCATGAGCCGAGCGGCAAGCGCATCCGCTACGAGAAAGTCGCGCCCGGCGTCGGCCCGGTTGACCGCGACGAGATCATCAAGGGCTTCGAGGTTTCCAAGGGCAGCTACGTCCTGCTTGACGAGGAGGAAATCGAGGCGGTCAAGATCGAGAGCCGCAAGACGCTCGAACTCGTCCAGTTCGTCGATGCCGATGAGATCGATGTGCTCTATTACGAGAAGCCCTATTTCGTAATCCCCGCCGACGATCTGGCAGAGGAAGCGTACACCGTCCTGCGCGAGGCGCTGCGCAAGACGCGCAAGGTCGGCCTTGGGCAACTGGCGGTGCGCGGGCGCGAGCAACTGGTGTCGATCAAGCCTTGCGGGCGGGGCCTGGTGATGGAAGTGCTGCGCTACGCCGACGAGGTCCACAAGGCGCAAGGCTACTTCCGCGACATCGAGGATGCGAAGCCCGACGCCGACCTGCTCGACCTCGCCACGACGCTGATCGACAAGAAGACCGCACCGTTCAAGCCCGCCGAATTCCACGACCGCTATGTCGATGCGCTCCACCGCCTGATCGACAAGAAGGCCAAGTCGAAGAGCAACAAGCGCATTCTGGAGGATGTCGAGGAACCGGCAAGCGGCAAGGGCAACGTCATCGATCTGATGGCGGCGCTCAAGAAATCGGTCGGGGACGGCAAGGCCGGCGGCAAGTCAGCCTCGTCAACGCGCAAGCCTGCGGCGAAGAAGGCATCGCCCTCGGGTGGCAGCCGTGCCCGCAAGCGGGCGTAGCGGCAAGGCCGGCGACCCCGGCGCCGACCTTCTCGCCGAATACAACCGCAAGCGCGACTTCGCGAAGACCGCCGAACCTGCGGGCAAGCGAAGCAAGACCGGCGGCAACGCCTTCATCGTGCAGAAGCATGCGGCGCGGCGGCTGCATTGGGATTTCCGCCTCGAAGTCGATGGCGTGCTCAAGTCCTGGGCGGTGACCCGGGGACCGAGCGCCGATCCCGACGACAAGCGCCTTGCCGTGCGCACCGAGGACCACCCCCTGTCCTACGGCGAATTCGAGGGCGGCATCCCCAAGGGCGAATACGGCGGCGGTACGGTGATGCTCTGGGACCGGGGCACCTGGGCGCCGATCCCGGGCAAGAGCGCGAAGGACATCGAGGACGGCCACCTCCACTTCACTCTCGACGGCGAGCGGATGAAGGGCGAATGGCTGCTCGTGCGCATGAAGCCCAGACCCGGCGAGAAGCGCGAGAACTGGTTGCTGCGCAAGGTGAAGGATGCCCATGCGCAGACGGGTGATGCACTCGTCGAACAGGGCCTCACCAGTGTGCTCACCGGCCGCACCATGGCCGAGATCGAAGCCGACAAGGGCGGCACCCACTCGCTGAAGGGCAAGAAGGGCGATGCCTTTGCGCAGGTCATGGAGAAGGCCGCCTGTCGCAATGCGCGGCACAAGAACCGCTCCCGCAAAGGCGCGGGCAAGCTGCCGAAGTTCCGTCCCGTCCAGCTCGCCACTCTGGTCGACACCGTGCCCACCGGCAACCTGTGGATGCACGAGATAAAGTTCGACGGCTACCGCGCGCTCGTCGCGGCGGCGGGGAGCAAGGTCGTGGTCCATACCCGCAGCGGCCTCGACTGGACGGACAAGTTCGGCCCGTTGTCCGCGCATATCGCCGCGCTCGACCTGCCGCCCTGCCTGATCGATGGGGAGATCATCGCCCGGGGCACGGACGGCAATCCCGATTTCTCCAGCCTCCAGGCCGTACTCAAGCGCGGCAAGGGCATCCAGGGCGAAGACCAGCCCTTGGAATTCCACGCCTTCGATCTCCTCGAACTGGATGGCGAGGATCTGGCGGCGATGCCCAACATCGAGCGCAAGGAACGGCTGGAGGCGCTGCTGGCTGATGCCGTGCCGCCCATCTTCGTCGCCGACCACGTGATCGGCGCTGGCGAGACGCTCTACGATGCGATGTGCGGCGCCGGGCAGGAAGGGATCATCGCCAAGCGCATCGATGCACCCTACCGGGGCCGCCGCACGAAAGACTGGGTCAAGGTCAAGTGCACCCGGCGGCAGGAGTTCGTCATCGTGGGATGGGCGAAGTCGAGCGCAAAGGGCCGGCCATTCTCCTCGCTGCTGCTGGGGCAGTACGAGGACAAGACCCTTATCTATCGCGGCAAGGTGGGCACCGGCTTCGACGCGGAGGGTCTTGCCCACATGGCGACAAGGCTTGAAAAGCTGGCGCGCAAGACCCCGCCGCTGAGCGTCGATAAGGCAGAGGCACGCGGCGCAAGCTGGGTCACCCCGAAACTGGTGGCGGAAGTGGCCTTCGCCGAACTGACCGGCGAAGGCCGCGTGCGTCATGGTAGCTTTTTGGGCCTCAGGATTGACAAGAAGGCTCGGGCTGTCACGCCGGAGAAAGCGCAGGCCCCGCCATGGGCGGAGATTGCCGTGAAGATCAGCAACCGCGAGCGCGTGATCTTCCCCGAAAGCGGCAACTCCAAGGGCGACCTTGCGGATTACTACGCCGCCGTCGCGCCGCTGATGCTGCCGTTCGTGACGAACCGGCCGATCAGTCTCGTCCGTTGCCCGCAGGGCCGGGCGAAGAAATGCTTTTTCCAGAAGCACGACAGCGGCACGTTCGGCGATCACGTCCATCACGTGCCGATCCGCGAAAAGGACGGCGGCGTGGAGGACTACCTCTATCTCAATGACGCAGAGGGCCTTCTCTCCTCCGTGCAGATGGGCACGATCGAGTTCCACGGCTGGGCGGCAAGGGTCGACGACGTGGAACGTCCCGACCGCATGATCTTCGACCTCGACCCCGACGAGGGACTGGATTTCAAGGAATGCATCCGAGCCGCCGGCGACATCCGTGCCCGGCTCGCGGACCTTGGCCTGGTGACCTTCGCAATGCTGTCCGGCGGCAAGGGCGTCCATGTCGTCGTGCCGCTCAAACGCGGGCACGACTGGGACACCCACAAGGACTTCGCCCGCCGCTTCGCCGAAGCCATGAGCCTTGCCGAGCCGGACCGCTACGTCGCGACGATGAGCAAGGCCAGGCGCAAGGGCCGCATCTTCATCGACTGGCTGCGCAACCAGCGCGGAGCGACCGCCGTGCTGCCATATTCGGTACGGTCACGGGAAGGCGCCCCGGTCGCGGTGCCGGTGAGCTGGGATGAACTGGACGGGATGAAGACTGCGCAACCGTTCTCGATCGGCGATGCTGCGGAGCTGATCCGGCGGTCTGAGCGGCTACATGGTTGGGGGTTCGCCGAACAGCGGCTTCCGGAGATCTGACCAAAGTGAACCCGCAACCAAATCCCCCTCTCAGACGATGATAGGCCATGGAAACGCCAGTCGCCTCGGATTCGCCTGCGCCAACGCCATCCGTCCGGCGGCGGAGCAGCCACATCGTTCGCAACGTGCTGCTGATCGTGGTCGGCGCGATCTTCGCTGTATGGCTGGTACTGTTCATCACCAAGGGGCGGTTCCTCAAGCATCCCTTCGAGAATATTGCCGGTACGCTGAGCGACCGCGAGGTAAAGGTCGGCGGAGACTTCCAGCTCTATTTCGCACCGCTGCGCATCAAGTTCCTTGCCGAACGACTGGCCGTCTCAAACCCGCCATGGGCCAAGGGCCGCGCCCTGTTCGCCGCGCAGCGAATTGAAGCGCGGATCGCACCGCTATCGCTGCTGTTCGGTCGGCGGCATGTCTATTCCCTGGCACTCGAGCGGGGCGTTGCCAATCTCGAATGGGATGCCGCTCACAAGCGCAACACCTGGACGTTTTCGCAAGCCGGCGAAGGCAAGCCTTTCCAGATGCCGCGCATCGACCAAGCAGACATCACCGGCACGCAGGTCCATTATGTCGATCCGCAGATGCCCCTGCTCGCGAATCTTACTATCGATCCGATCGCGGCGACCGACACCCGCATCGGCAAGGCGGTTGGGCTGAAGGGTGACGGAATGTTCCGCACCACGCCGTTCCGCCTTTCGGCGCAGTTGCTGTCCCCGGATGCCAGTGTTGCTGGCGGGGAAAACCGACTCCAAGCGCGCGCCTGGGCCGCTCACAGCGTGATCGACGTTTCGGGCACCCTGCCCGGCTTGACGGAATTCGAAGGCGTCCCGCTGAAGGTGGCGGCGCAGGGAGGTGACTTGTCGGATCTGCTGGCCGTCATTGACGTCGCGATCCCGCAGACGCGCCGCTATGCGCTCAACGCGCAGATGGTGAAGCAGGCACAGACTTATCGCTTCACCGGAATGAACGGCACCTTCGGCCAGTCGGACTTGTCCGGCAGCTTCACCGTGACCAACGCAGCGCGGCTGCGAATGGACGCGTCGCTTGTGACCCGGCGGCTCGACATCATCGATGCGGCCCCGTTCATCGGCTACAATCCGGACGTCGTCGCTTCAAAGGGTGCGGTGGCCGCTGCCGCCGCCACAGGTGCCGGCGCGCGCCGTATCCTTCCCGATGCCGCACTGCCGGTTGCGATGATGCAGCGCTTCGACGCGGGGGTCGACTGGAAGATCGCTATCGTGCGCTCGAAGAACGTGCCCGTTTCAAACATCGCGCTCAAGTTGTCGCTCGACAAGGGGCGCCTCGCGCTATCGCCGCTCACGTTCTCGATGGCGCGCGGCGATGTGGCCTCGGACCTGATATTCGACACCCGCCAGCGACCGTCGGCAATACGCTACGACATCCGGCTTGCAACCACGCCGATGGGACGGCTGCTCGCCGGATATGGGCTGGCGGACTCGGGCACCACCGGCACGATCCGCGGACGTATCGATTTGGAAGGCAGAGGCGATACGGTCCACGATTCCCTGGCAAGCTCGTCCGGTCGGATCGCGTTCGTAATGCCGCAAGGCACCTTGTGGACGAAAAACGCGCAACTCGCCGAACTTGATATTGGCACGTTCGTGCAGAAGATGTTCCAGGGCAAGCTCAAGAAGCCGATCGAGGTGAACTGCGGCCTGCTCGCCTTCACCGTCCGCAGCGGCACGGCAGTTGCCGATCCGATCCTGATCGATACCAGCAAAAACGTCGTCACCGGGCGCGGCGGCTTCAGCTTCGGCACCGAGGCGGTAGACATGGCCTTTCGCGCCGACGGCAAGAAGATCAGCCTGTTCTCCGGCCAGTCGCCCGTTGGTCTGGGCGGGCATTTCGCCGAGCCTAAGCTGCAGGTCATCACCCCGCAACTTGTCGGCCGCGCGGGTGCCGGTCTCGGCCTTGCAATCGTGGCGACTCCGGTGGCCGGGCTGCTCGCCTTCGTCGATCCAGGCGATGCCAAGTCGGCGGCCTGCGGGCCTGTTCTTGCTGGCGCCAACGCCAGCGCCCAGCGCACGTCGAAGGGCAAGCCGCGCGACGACGTCGGCAACGGCACTGCGAAGAAGAACCCTTAGCAAGCGTCGGAACCATCGCCCTCGCCGGCCTTTGCTTCTCCAAAGGAGATCATATTTGTTCGGCAGTATCCTCGGTGCGATTACAGGTAGTCAGGTCGCCCAGCACATGCGCGACGTAGATGGAACCGGCGGCGCCATCCTGGGCGTCGCGGCGATGTCGGCATTGCGCCGCCTCGGTCCCGTCGGCCTGATCGCCGCCGGCGTGGGGGGCTGTGCACCAAGAAGCGCTTCGAGAAGCGTGACGCGGCCAAAAGGGTTTCGCAGCTCTCGGCCACGCCCTCCATGTTCATGCGCTGAGTCGCGCACCCATCCGTATTCACGTGCTCGTCGGGATAATCGACCTTGCCGCCTACGGCGGTAGCCTCTGGCTGCGCGAACATCCCGAATATGACCCGCGCGCGCCGCTAACGATTGATCAGGCTGACACGTCGGTCACGCGCGGAAATGTCATGGGGGTGCGCGATGATCGCAATGTTTGCCGCGCTTTCCTGAAACGCAGCGATATTGCGATCGCTGCACTCGAACCTGCAGGCAGCGGGGATTGCCGTCGCGACGACCGCAAGCGCCTTGCTGCCCCTGCCCGTCTGGACATCGCATTGCGCCCCTCAGGAGCACATCTATGCCGGCTTCGCGCTCTGGCTCCATCACGATGTGCAGCCTACGGCGAGGCCGGCAGCGCCATCGACATTGCCGCTTTCGTGCTGTCCGATGGTCGCCGTGTCACGGTGCTCAGGGACTGGTCGGGCAAAACGGCTAAGGCGACCTTCCTGCACACGGTACGCGACCATGCCTGTACCAGCTTCTCCACTGTGCTCTCGCCCGATTACAACGCCGCACATGCCGACCATCTGCACCTCGATCAGGCCAGGCGGCGATCGGGATGGAGCTCGTGCCGGTAATATCGACCTCTCTCTCGAACTCCTGAAATCTGAAGCTTGTCCGTGCGAGAGCGTTATTATCGCGTCACCAGCTATGTCGCCTCCCGCCATTTGGCTTTCGCCCTGTAGCCACGTGGACATTTGAAAAGCTTCCTGACGTCTGCGTGTTTATGCATACCGGCAATGAAACCTTACCTCCCGGTCACGCAACTCGCATCATGGGCCAAGGCCCAGTCGCCGAGGCTGCGTGCAGTTGGAAAACAGTAACGGAGTCAGGCCCAGCCAAGCGGCAAACTGACGCCCTGACTTGAACTGATGAGGGTCGCTTACCGACGCAGCAAAAAGCGGTAGCGCTAACAGGCCTTACGCCGGGGATGGTCGACAAGCGTCGTGCAACGTCATCGCTACGTTGAAGGGCATTCAGAGCCTTGTCTATTTTCTGGAGCCGGGCATGTGTGTCGATAGCTTGTTGCGATAGCATGCCGACAATCATCGTTGCCTCTGCGGGAAGGCCCGTTTCGATCTCACCATCGACTATTTGGCGTGCCATAGTCAGCGCTTTCTCAATGCCTTCTGGAATAGCGATGCCGAACTCTCCCAGCATGCTGCGCATCATGTTCACCAACTGCGTCCGTTGACGCACCAGCAAGCTGCGTGCTCTATGCAGGGATAGCGCAGACTGCTGTTCACGAGACTTCACAGTATAGCGCGACGATCTGGGTGAGAGGTCAGCGACTATCAGGATGAGAACAGA
>NZ_ALVC01000177.1:0-53945 GCF_000293195.2 Sphingomonas sp. LH128 | reverse complement strand
GCCAATCCCGCCAAGCTGGCGCAGATGCAGGCGTTGTGGCTGGAGGAGGCGCGGCGCAACCACGTGCTGCCGCTCGACGACAACCTCGCGAAGTCGCGGCTCGGCGCCTCGCATGCCCACTATGCCTCGGGGCGCACCTCGTTTGCGTACTGGGGCGGGAACTTGAGCATCAGCGAGAACCAGGCGCCCAGCTTCCGCAGCCGTGCATTCACCATCTCCGCCGACGTGACGCTCGACGTCGAGCGCGCCACCGCGCCGATCCTGGCGCGCGGCAGCCGCTTTGGCGGTTGGGCGTTCTATCTGCGCGACGGCGTGCCCGTTGTGCGTCAGGCCTATACGCAGCGCCCGCAGGATCAGGCCGAGATCGTCGGCAAGATCGCCCTTGGTCGTGGCGCTTCGAACATCGGGTTCGCATTCACTCCGGACGGAGCCGGCAAAGCGGGCGGTACGATGTGCATGACCGTGAATGGTGCCGAGGCAGGGTGCGGCCATCTCGATTATGCCGACGTCAAGGATGCGGGCCAGGGCGAGACTATGGACATCGGCATCGACACCGGTGCGCCTGTATCCACGGACTATGCGGCCAATGGTCCGTTTCCGGGCGCAATCCACAAGGTGCAAATCGAGCTTACAGGCAAGTCGGAAGCCGAAAAAGACAAGAAATTATAGTAATTTAATTCTCAGTAGAACCTTATAGGCGCACTGGGCCACTGCTCGGTGGCAATCGCCAGCCTGGCAAGGCAGGAGCCGTTCTCATGATTTCGTGAACGGCTGCTTCTTGGCTCGCAAATGACTCGAAATTTGAGACAATTGGGAGCGGTACGAGCTGCTGCGAGACGTTAGAAATTGGTCGGCCTTCGCGGTATCCTATAGAACTTTGTGTTCGGCTCCCAGCGGCGATCTGCGGGTGAGGATGGAGGAAATCCGCCGCGACGACTGGGGATGGCTGCGTGCAGCATGATGCAGTTTCCGAGGCCGCCAGTCGAAATTGTTTTCAGGTCCGTTCGATCCGAAAGCGTGAAGGCGGTATCCCGATAGCTCGCCGGAAATTGCTGGCGAAGTGGCTATGGCTGGCAAAGCCAACAGCCAGGGCCACTTCCGTGATGTCCATCCGGGTTGAAAGCAGAAGGGCTTTGGCGCGCTCGATTCGACGAGCGACGACATAGCGGTGTGGTGAAATTCCGACAGTCGTGCGAAATGCCTGACCGAAATGGTGCGGCCTGAGACCCGCGACGTGCGCCAGCCTGGCGACGGAAAGATCGGTATCGATATGGGCCTCGATATAGTCGCTCACGCGCCGAAGGCGTTGCGCGCCCAGCCCACCCTTGATCGGCATGGGCGCAGGTCCAACGCAATGGCTGCTGTAGTTGCGCAGCAAATGAACGGCTGTGGCGTTGGCCAGACTCTCGACGAAAAGTGCTCTGCCGGGACAGCCGTGATCCATCTCACGCAGCCAAATCGGAATGGCGGCCGTGATGGCCGGATCGGCGATGCCGACTTCCGTTCGCAACGTCACCAAAGGGGTTCCGAATATCTCCTCCGCAATGGCGGAGATCATCGCCTGATCGAATGCAATGACGAGCAGACGGGGATACGAGGTCCATCGCTGATAGAAGGGTGTATCGCCAGGATTGATATGGATATGCCCTGGCTCGACTCGTGTCGTCTGGAGCCGGTCACTGCCCGGCGCACACCATTCCATGTCGAAAGCATCACCGAGATGAATGGCGAGCGTTGGCTGCGCTGCGCCGATCAGTGAGCCTTCATTGGGCGAAAGCTGCCCTCGGGAAATGTGAATGTCGCCGTGGCTCAGCCTGTCGGAAAACGAAAAGCTCCGGGAATCTCGTGCGGTTCTGAAGTCTATCAACTCGACCGGACGAAGCGCATCGGCCCGGCTATGAGCATCGATCGCGCCGGTGTGCGCCTGACCGTGGAACTCCTTGAATCTGGCAGAACAATCGCAATCCAACACACTGCCCTCCAAAAAGAGAGACAGGCGTGGGCAGGGGAAGCGAAACCATTTTCGTCATAAATTTGAAACAAATCGCATCGTCAGCCCATGAGAAGAACGCCGCCCGGCAAATGCCGGATCTGCAATCCGAGTGCTTGCTGGATCTGCGCGACCGTGTTCTCGATGCGGTTCGTATGGAAAACACCATTGACCGGTCGTCGTCCCAGCGCGGCATCGGTCAGCATGATGCGGCCTGGGCGATAGAGATTGATCTGCTCGACCACGTCGGCAAGCGGCGTCCCCTCGAAAATCAGCAGGCCTTGCCGCCATGCCGCCATCTTGCCGGGATCGATCCGCGTCCGGGATCGATCGCCGTCGGCAGCAATCGCAAGTTGCTCACCCGCGCTAATCTGCTCTCTCGCGCCGGACACCTGACAATCGACGGAGCCTCTGGTGCAGGCGACGGTGACAATCCCGCTCAGGCTCCTGACATTGAACGCGGCCGAACGCGTCGTCATCTTGCTGGCGGCGGTTTCCACCGAGAACAGGCCGTCCGGCAAATGTGCCGAGACGAAAGCTTCGCCGCTGATCAGCGTGATGCCCCGCCCGGCATCGGCCAGCGATAGGCTGGTTCGGCTGTTCATCTCGACCTCGACGCCGGCGACGGGCTTGAAAGCATAGCGCTCGCCTGCGGCGGTTCGATGGTCGGCCATCAGCTCGGCGAGCGAGGGCCAGAGCGACAGCGGTGGACGGACGATGCCGAATGCGCCGACAACCGCCGCAAGAACCGAACCGCCCGTCAGGACAGCGCGCCGATCGAGTACCGGTCCCTTGTCGTCGGTCATGGCGCGGGTCAGCGTATGGATGCTCGCAACCTTGCGAAAAGCATCGTCATGATCCGTGCTCTGGGCGCGCCAGCGGGCGAGTTCCTCCGCATCATCCCGCGTCGCTTCGCCGGATGAGATTTGAATGAGCCATTCGGCCGCTTCGATGAGCAGCCGATCCTTTCCGTCTTCGATGGTCATGTCCTGCGTCATCGTGCGCAATGGTTCCCGTACCTGCTCTGGGGGTCGGCCAACATTCGCCTTGCTCCTACTTTCTAGACAGGCGGAACGCGCCGTTAGCGAATAGATTCTTCCGGTCCATTTGCAGCGCGCAGTGCAGCACGGCATCGCGCAGCTCGATCTGGATCGTGCGTATGGTGACGCCGTAGCGTGCCGCGAGTTCGGCCGTGGTTGCCTCGCCTGTGAAATTGGCGATGAATATGGCGCGCTGGCGTTTGGGCAACTGCTTCAAGAGCCGGCGCAGCATTGCGATTTCGCTGCGAGCGATAACGACACGCTCTTGATCCGGCGTAGGATCGGGCATGTCGATAATATCGTGTATCTCCACCATATTCAGGACGTGACGGCGCTCGGAGGCGCTGATGTTGGAAGCGGTGTTGAGCGCTGCCCGATAGAGATAGGCATCGGAATCGGCGACCGGGGCAAGGTCCGGGCCATCACCCAGACGAATCCATGTCTCATGCAGGGCTTCGCCGGCAAGGTCGCGCGAACCGAGGCGGACGGCGAGGCGGTCGCGCAAATGCCGATATCGGGCAGCGAGGGCTTCACGCAGCAATATCCGGGTGGTCTTGAGCATGACCTGTTACGGCCTCGCCGTCCGGACCGGGCGAATCTCGAACCGGAACGGGGAGATGAAACCTTCCGGGGGCGGCTGCGAGAGCCTGTGTCCGACGAGGCGGCTACGGATTTCCGCCTCCCGTTCGGGCTGTCGATCCCGGCTCTCCGACGCGAGCGCGACCGTCTCGATCCGCCCGCTGCTGTCGAGGCGGACGAGGACCGCGACGTTGAAGTCGGTGCCTTTCAAGCCACCGCCGGCATTGAGTATGCCCCGAATTTCGCGGACGGCCCGGTGGGCATAGGCGTCGAAGGACGGCGTGACGGGCCTGCCGATCATCCGGGGCGCGCGTACCTCCGCCATGTCGAGCTGGAGCGTCGGGCTTATCGGTCTGCCGGATGGGCGGCCTGCGGCAACGTCCAATTCCGACGATGATGACGGTAGATACACATAGGCGGATTGGCGGTCGGTGAACCGTGCCTGGAGACCCGTGCCTTCGAGCATCAGGCGCAACGCTATGGTGACACTGTAGCGGCCCTTGATCGGCGCGGAGCGTCGTCCGCTGGCAAGGCCGGTCTCGTAGAAGATGTCCACGCCGCTTTCCCGGGCAAAGGCGGTAAGGGCCTGCGCGAGAGGTTGGGCCGGGATGGTGTAGACCTGTTCATCACGCGTTTCGTCCGCCCATGCGGGAGGCGCGAGTCCGTTCACGGGGGCGAGGGCAGAGAGCATCAGCAAGGCCGCTCCCCGCCGGACTCTGTTTCGCCACGAACGCCGCATTCCATTCGGCCTCACCCGATCCGGAAGGTGATCGGCAGGCTGATGTCGATGCGATCCGGCCATCCGCGCGGCGGCGTTGGCAGCGGTCGGGCGCGCCGGAGCGACGCGAGGGCTTCGCCATCGATGTCCGCATTGCCCGAACTGCTCTCGATCCAGGCATCGATCAGGTTGCCGTCATGGTTCATCAAAAAACGGACCTGGACGATGCCTTCCTTGCCGGCTTTGTGCGCAGCGGCCGGATAGATGCGGTAGCGGGCCAGATGCGCTTGAAGCTGCGCGCGAAAGGCGAGCATCTCGGTGGGAGGAATCGAAGGCGCGTCAGCGCCTGCCGGCGACGCGGAGCTGTCCCGCAGTTCGGCCTTGCCCGTGCTGCCGGTCGGTCTTTCTTCCAAGGCCGTCGGCACGACGCCGTCCGATTTCCCCCTCTGGCCGCGCTGGTCATTCCTCCTTTCTCCGGTGGCTTTGCCCTCACCATAATCGGAAGAAAGGCCTGCATGATCGAGCGGGATCAATTCGACGACCAGCGGTTCGCCGCGATCCGAGGTCGGTTTCTGGCGTTGGGGTACGCCGAAAGAGGAGGTGAAAAACAGCGCAAATCCCGCTGCGACATGCAATGCGGCTGAAAGGCATAGTGCGGAAAACCGCGTTGATCCGTCCGTGGTGAAGCCTGCCGCTTTCATGCCCTGTCCATCCGGACGTGGCAGTTAGTCGCCTTTTGTAGCCTCTTGATGACAGCCGCGGCGCGCAATGGGGCGCACCGGAAAGATGCGGGATCATCGTCGATCGAAGAAAAATGATTCGCTTCGCTTTTGGGGACCTGTCTCCAACAGTGAGGAGACTTTGAATGCATCTCGCATTGGATCGTGACCATGCCGATGTCGACATCGTCGAGCCGGGCTTTGAGCGCCGGCTTGGGGATGCCATGGCGGCGCGTACGGACCCGTCGCTGGTCGCGAAGCGCGCGAGCGTCGGTGCGATCGATGCCGAGATTCGCTGCTTCGCGTCCCACCGGCCTATCAAGCTGACCGCCAGTGCTCGCCGGGCACATCTGCTCATGCCGCTCGACGAGGCCGTTGTCGTTACGGCGCAGGGCGGACAGGAGCGGATCGCCGCCGGTTCCGCGTTCCTCGCCGCGCGGAAAGAGGCCGTAAGCTGCCTGGGTCCGGCCGATGCCCGCGTGCTGCTGCTTCATTTCCCGCGCGTCCCCGTCCAGATCGCCGCGGCGGCTCGGATCCGTCAGCCTTGCCGTCTCGCCGCGGTGGATTTCGCTTTCGCTCTTGAGCAGTCGAGCGGCTTCCAAAAGGCCCTCGCTCGACTGACCGCCTGTCTTAGTATGCGCGGCGATATGGATGCCGCCCTTCGGCAGTGCCTGGAGGCCGACCTGTACGCCGGCCTCGCTGCGGCCTTGGCGCCGTATTCCGCAACTGTCCTGCCGGTTGCTCGTTCGGTTCAGCGCGTCATCGCCTATGTCAGCGCCGATCCGCTCGGCGATTGCTCCGAACAGGAACTGGCGCGCGTCACGGGAATCACCATGGCCGCGCTGCAGCGCAATTTCCGCGATTGCTATGGCATGCCGATGACGCGCTTCGTGCAGGAAGCCCGCTTGGACTGGGTGCATGATCGCCTGAACGGCCCACATGAAAGTCGCTCCATTTCGCAGTTGGCAACCGACATCCGATTCCCTTCCGGGAGCGCGTTCGCGCGAGCCTATCAGCGTAGATTTGGTGAAGGACCCAGCAGGACGCGCGCTCGCGCCGTGCGGGGCTGATAAAATTCCCCGAACCGGGGGTAAAGATAAATGTTGATTGCTTTGATATATATTCAAAGCAAATATCATTTCTGCGCCCGATAAAATCACGATTTCCTTAGTAAAATTTTCCATATCGATGATGATTCGCATACAGAATATCTATCATCGCCATTGATGATTGTCACATAACTTAAACCTTATCTGTCATTTGGCGGATAATGCGCGCGATAGCACCCTGGTCACTCTCATTTTTAGTTGAGATGAGAAGTCTTGGCTTGCAAGAGCATCTCGGAGGCGGGCTGCTGCATTGCAGCATCGGTGCGTAAGCCAAACTGCCTCGCAAGATTTGTAACCGTTCGCCTCCGGTGCTGTCGCCGTGATGGCGCTTGCGGCAGGGGGTGAAGATTTTGAGGTTAGACAAGAAGTATTGGCGTTTGTCGCCGAGCGGTGCCGTGATCGGTCTGATGCTGGGCATGTCGGCTGCGCCGGCCTTGGGGCAGGAAGCCGCCGTTGCGCCTTCGCCGGCTTCGCCCGGCGCGTTCGGCGTTTCGGCTGACGCCGCGCCTCAGTCTCCACAAGCGCCGGCGCCTGCTGCCAGCTTCGACATCATGGCCTTTCAGGTGAAGGGCAACACCGTCCTCCAACCGGACGATGTGGAGCGCGCGATCCTGCCGTTCATGGGTCCGGGCAAGGGCGAGGCGGATGTCGAGGCGGCGCGAGCGGCCTTGCAGAAGCTCTATGAAGACAAGGGCTATGTCGCGGTCTCGGTGTTCATTCCCGAGCAGTCGGTGGATGGCGGCGTGCTGCAATTACAGGTGCAGCCGCAGGCGGTAGGCCGGCTGCTGGTCGAGGGCGACACGAAGAACGCCGACGCGATCCGCGCCAAGGCGCCGTCGGTCGCGGTCGGCACCACCCCCAATCTCCCTGCCTTCCAGCGCGATGTCGTCGCGCTGAACAGTAACCCCACCCGCCGCGTCACCCCGGAGCTGCGAGCCGGCGAAGCGCCGGGCACGCTCGACGTGGTGCTGAAGGTCGAGGAAAACTCGCCTTTCCATGCCTCGGCCGAGCTGAACAACTTCTCCAGTGCCGCGACCAGCGACCTGCGCGCCTCGGCGACGCTCCGCTACGACAATATGTGGGGCCGCGGCGACAGCCTCTCCCTCTCGGCGCAGACCGCGCCGCGCCGGACCGATGACGGCACGGTGTTCTCGGGCAATTATCTGATGCGCTTGGGGACCGGCACGCAGCTGCTGCTCTACGGCGTCTATTCGGACAGCGACATCGCGGTGGTCGGCGGCACCAGCGTCATCGGGCGCGGCAAGATGGGCGGCTTCCGCCTGATCCGGTCGCTGGGATCGCGCGAGGGCTTCTATCACAGCCTGACCATCGGCATGGATTACAAGGACTTCAAGGAAGATGTGCTGCTCGGCTCCGACCGGGCCAGCGCGCCGATCCGCTATGCGCCGCTCATCGCCTCATGGCGCGGCGACTGGTCGGGCGAACACGCGACCAGCAACATCACGCTCTCGGGGACCTTCGGCATCCGGGGTCTTGGCGACAGCTGGGCGCGGTTCGACGCCAAGCGCTATATGGCGCGCCAGAGCTTCATCGCGCTCAAGCTCGATGCCGAGACCACGCGCAATTTCGGTCCCGATCTCCAGCTCAATGCGCGGCTGACCGGCCAATGGTCGCCCGATCCGCTGATCAGCAACGAAGGCTTCAGCCTTGGCGGCATGTCCTCGGTGCGCGGCTATTACGAGTCCGAGGCGATCGGCGATTATGGCTTTGCCTATCAGACCGAACTCAGATCGCCCGATCTCGCCAAGCTGCTCGGCACAGACCTCATCAACGAACTGCGGTTCCACGCCTTTGTCGACAGCGGTTATGTCGGCATCCATCAGCCGCTCGAAAGCCAGATCGCGACCCGCAACACCTGGCTGTCCAGTGCCGGCCTCGGCGGCCGCATCAAGCTCTTCAATCATCTGACCGGTGCGATCGACGCCGGTGTTCCGCTCAAGTCCGGCTCGGCGTCCGAGTCCGGCGACATCTTCGTCCGCTTCCGCATCCAGGGGGAATTTTAAATCATGTCAGTCTTTGCACGTCTCAAAAAGGGTGCGGTCGCGGGTGGTATCGCTATCGCCGCGCTGACCGCCGCCACGCCCGCTCATGCCTGGTGGGAGGCGGACTACAGCTACCGCACCAAGATCAACCTCAATACGCAGGCCGCTGGCGTGACCGGCGAGGTTGCCCGCGCGCCGGTGCTGATCCGTCTGCACAGCGGCAATTTCAGCTTCAAGGATGTGAAAGCCGATGGCTCCGACCTGCGGTTCGTCGCGGGCGATGACCGGACCCCGCTCAAGTTCCACATCGAGAAGTGGGCGCCGAAGGAAGAGCAGGCGCTGATCTGGGTCGATGTCCAGGGGCTTGCACCCGGCCAGGCCTCGGCGATCTATGCCTATTACGGCAATCAGAAGGCCGCCGCCGCGCAGGATGTCGCGGGCACCTTCGGTCCTGACTACCGTCTGGTCTATCACTTCAACGACGAAGGCGCGGCGAAGGACGCCACGTCGAACGGCAACAACGCCGCAGGATCCGCGGGTCGCAACGCTGCGGGTCTGATCGGTAGCAGTCTCGTTCTCGACGGGACCACGCCGGTCACGCTGCCCGCGTCCGCGTTCGCCAACGGGCCGCTCAGCATCAGCTTCTGGGTCAAGCCCAAGGGCGACGGCACGATCTTCGCGCTGCCCGGCAGCGTCAGCCTCGTTGCGCAGGGCGGCCAGCTGTTCATCGATCAGGGCGGCAACCGCTCGGCCGGTGCCGCGCTCGGCGCCGACGCCTGGGCCAATGTCGCGCTGGTCAACGACGGCAGCAAGTCCGTGCTCTACATCAATGGCCAGCCTGCCGGTGAAGTGACCGGGGCGCTGGCGGCCGGCAGCGGTGCTCCCGTCCTCGGTCAGGGCTTTGCGGGCGAACTGGATGAACTGCGCGTCGCGGGCTCCGCGCTTCCTCAGAGCGCATTCCAGCTTGCTGCCGGCAGCGAAGGCCAGACGTCGAAGCTAGTCGTTGCCGATACCGCGCAGCAGGTCGAGACCGGCGGCAGCGGCCATTTCGGGGTGCTGTTCAAGGCGCTGACGTTCGATGCCTGGGTGGTGATCCTGATCTGCGCGTTCATGCTGCTGGTCGCCATCGCGATCATGATCACCAAGGGCCTGCTGATAGGCAAGGTGCGCTCGGCGAACGAGGCGTTCCTCGACGCCTACAATGCCCAGGCACGCCGTGCCGGCGACCATGATGGGCTGCCCGCCTTCGATCCGGGCGCCACGGCGGCGGACTCCACGCTTGGCCGTCTCTACAATATCGGCCGCAGGGAACTGACCGAACGCCTCAAGGAAGGCCGGGCCACCGGCAGCCGCTTCGCGATCCGCGCCCAGTCGATCGCGGCGATCCGCTCGGCGCTCGACGCAGGGCGCGTCCGCGAGGGCCAGAAGCTCAACGCGCGGCTGGTGCTCTTGACCATCGCCATCTCGGGCGGACCGTTCATCGGCCTGCTCGGCACGGTGCTCGGCGTGATGATCACGTTCGCCTCGGTCGCTGCTGCTGGCGAAGTGAACATCAACGCCATTGCGCCGGGCATCGCCGCCGCGCTCCTCGCGACGGTCGCTGGCCTTGCGGCCGCGATCCCGGCGCTGTTCGGCTACAATTATCTGCTCAGCCGCATCGAGGAGATCACCGCCGACCACGATATCTTCGTGGACGAGCTGGAGAAGCGCATCGCCGAGACGTGGCAGGATGTTCCTGCCGCGGCGCAAGCGGCCTGACCCCGAGATAAGGAGATCAGGCCATGGGTATCCAGGTAGGCGGTCCGAAGAAGCCGTATAACGAGATCAACATCACCCCGTTCGTCGACGTGGTGCTGGTGCTGCTGATCATCTTCATCCTGATGACGACGGCGGCGGTGCAGGGGATCAAGGTGGACCTGCCGTCCGCCTCCTCGGCCAAGACGCTGGAGGCGCAAAAGAGCCGGGTCATCGCGGTCAGCAACGACGGCACGGTATCGATCGACGCGATCCCGGTGTCGATGAGCGAGCTGGAGAGCCAGCTGCGCTCATCGATCGCCGCCACACCCGACCTCGCGGTCATCCTGCGCGGTGACCGGGCGGTCCAGTACGACAAGGTCATGCAGGTCCTCGACCTCTGTTCCAAGGTCGGCGTCCCCTCGCTGGGCATGGCGTCCACCCGCCCGCCCGCTTCGGCGCCCGGCGGCAGTCAGTGAACCGGGAGGGGACGATGATCGATGTTCTCCTGGCCCCGTTGGCGAAGCCGATTTGCCGATCGACGTCCAGCCTTGCGCCCGTCACGGCACAGCTTCCGCAAGCCCTGGTGGCGGCGCAGCGGACGGGGCTGGCTCCTGCTGGTGCTCCTCCTGCTACTGATCGCGACGATCATGGTCCTGCTCGGGTCGGCGCGTGCCCTACCGGTCGCGGTGGGCACCACATCCGATCAAGCGGACTCGACATGATGCTGGAGGCGGCTCGTCTCGGTCTCAACCTGTTCGGCTGGAATTCCGACTGGACCGGCGCGCGTCTGTTCATCGATGGCCTCAAGCATGAGCGCTGTGCATCGATGGGGGCGCTGTGATGGCGGCCGCATCCTTCATGGTGCCCGAGGGACCGCGCCGCAGGAAATCACCCGTCACCTTCGGCCGTGTGCTGATGGTGGTCGGAGTCGGCCTAGTGATCGGGGTCGCCTGGAACATGCTCAGCTGGCAGTCGGTCTCCGACCGCCCGAACGAGATTAAGACGACAGCGGTGATCCTGCCGCCGCCGCCACCTCCACCACCGCCGCCCAAGCCGGAGGTAGTCGAACAGCCGCCCGAGCCGACCATCGCCCCGCCGATCGAGCAGCCGCAGGATACCCCACCACCGCCACAGGCGAACAACGATCCGGCGCCCGGCGACAGCGCGCTCACCGCGCGTGAGGGCGCCGGCCCCAGCAGCTATGGCCTCGCCGTGGGCAATGGCGGCGGCACGCGGATCGGCGGACGTCCGGGCGGCGGCACCGGCGATGCGTTCCGCGCCTATGCCAATGTCGCGCTCGGCTGCATCCGGGCTGCGGCGCAGCGCGACCGCGAGCTGTCGCGCGGACGCTATAACGCAACGCTCACCGTGACGATGTCGCCCGACGGCCGGTTCGCCAATGTCCGTGTCTCGGGCGTCGACGAACGCCGC
The DNA here is from genome assembly GCF_000293195.2 of Sphingomonas sp. LH128. Classification (NCBI taxonomy): domain Bacteria; kingdom Pseudomonadati; phylum Pseudomonadota; class Alphaproteobacteria; order Sphingomonadales; family Sphingomonadaceae; genus Sphingomonas; species Sphingomonas sp. LH128. Next base: position 42,619 of record NZ_ALVC01000177.1, on the reverse strand, counting down.
GCCGCCCAGATCCGCGAGCTGCTCGCCGGGGCCTCGTGCCAGGCGCCGCCGGCCGGCCTGCCGGTGATGCGGATCGACCTTTCCACCCGTTCGGGAGGCTGATCGCATGACCGCCCGACATTCGAACACCAGCCTTCCGAAGGGGATTATCATGACCAGTATCACAACCAACAAGCGCACGAAGCGCGCCGCGCTGATGGCGTGCGCCGCCGGCGCCACACTGCTTGCCTCGCCGGCGCTCGCGCAGGAGCGCCGCGTCGACGGCGAGAAGATCCTCCAGCTGCTCGTCGCCAAGGGCGTGATCACGCAGGACGATGCCAACACGATCGTGGCGCAAGCCGAAGTGGTCGAACCGGCCCCGGCGCGCGCCCCGATCCCGCAGGCTGGCGTCGCCGCCGACGGCACCCAGACCGTGACCTATGTGTCGCCGGTGGTGCGCGAACAGATCGCACAGCAGGTTCGTGCCGAGCTTGGCAGTCAGGCGCAGGCCGAGGGCTGGTCGAAACCGGGCGAGACGCCCGAATGGACCCGCCGCATCCAGCTTTATGGCGATGTGCGTGTGCGCGGCGAGATGCGCCGCTACGACAAGGACAATGGCGACATCTTCTGGGATTACGCCAAGCTCAACCATGGCGATCCGTTCGACGTCAACACGTTCAACCCCGACTTCATCGGCGCGCCCTATGTCAACACGCTGGAGAACCGGAACCGCTTCCGCCTGCGTGCCCGTCTCGGCGTCAAGGCGCAGATCACCGACTGGATCAGCGCCGATATCCGTGTGGCCACCGGCGCCGACAATGGCCCGGTATCGACCAATCAGACACTGGGCGCCGACGGCACCGGCAAGTACCAGCTCTGGGTCGACCGCGCCTCGATCCGTCTGACCCCGGTCAAGGACGTGGCGATCGACGTCGGCCGGTTCGCCAACCCCTTCTGGTCGTCGGACCTGATCTTCGACAATGACATGAACTTCGACGGTGTCGCGGTGTCGGCCAGCGCCTCGGTCAATGACAGCTTCCGCCTGTTCGGCACGGCGGGCGCGTTCCCGATCTTTAACACCGATTTGAACTTCGGCAGCCAGAACGCGCAGGTCGAGAACAACGTGCCGCGCGGCCGGCCGTATAAGAGCCAGGACCGCTATCTGTTCGCGGCGCAAGCGGGTGTCGAGTTCAAGCCGACCAGCGACATCGGCATCAAGCTCGCCGGCGCCTATTATCACTTCGACAATGTGCAGGGGAAGCTGTCGGACCCCTGCTATTATTATGAGCTGGTCTGCTCGACTGACGCGCTGCGCCCGGCGTTCCAGCAGTTCGGCAACACGATGACCCCGCTTAGGGACATCGTGCCCAATCCGATCAACCCGACCATCTCGCCTGAGCCGCAATATTTTGGCTATGCCTCGAAATTCGAGATCCTGCATGTGCGCGGCCAGCTCGACTATAAGACGGCGAGCGGGTTCGGCGTGCGCCTCGAGGGCGACTATGTCCGCAACCTCGGCTGGGACGGCAAGGCGATCCGCGGCACCTTGCAGGACGGCCAGGGCTGGGTCGGCACCGCGCTCAACAATCTCGGGCCGGACACCCTCTATCCCGATCCGACGCCGACCGATCCCAAGAACGTGATTTCCAAGCCCGGCCGCTATGAAGGTGGCAACCAGGGCTGGCAGGCACGCCTGACGGTCGGCACGGTGATGAACCTCAACCTTCTGGGCGACTGGCAGGCGAAGCGCGGCGACTGGAACGCTTATGTCGCCTATCGCCGGCTCGAAAGCGACGCGGTGCTCGATGCGTTCGCCGACAGCGACTTCCACATTGGCGGCACCAACAATCGCGGCTGGCAGATCGGCGGCAATTACGGGATCGCCAAGAACACGATCATCGGCCTGCGCTGGCTCAGCGCCGAAGAGATCGCTTCCGCGCCGTTCAGCGTCGATCGCGGCTTTATCGACCTCATGACCAAGTTCTGAGGCGAAGGAGCGGATTATCCCATGTCCACCGCGACGCTCCTCTTCGTGACCGCCCGGCTGCGCTCGATCGCACGAGCAGACGGGCGCCCGCACCCGGCTTCGTCCACCGCATGCCTCCGTGGGCGGAGCCGGGTCACGAGTCATGGTGCGCCGCGCTTCTCCCAGTTCCGGCGGCAAAGCACCGGAAACGGGCCACTGCGACTTCACTCCCCGCAGCGGTCCATATGTCCACTGGCACCTGACGCGGTCACGCGGTTAATCCCTTTTTCGCGTGCCCGCGTCCTTGTCCTGGCCGGGCTGTTCCTGACCATCGGATCGCAGGCCGTGCGCGCGCAGGATGTTCCGGCGCCCGAGGCTCCGCCAGCGGTTCTCGAACTGCCGCCCCTGCGGGTCGAGGCGAAGGCGGAGCCATCGACGCCGCGCACGATCGGCGGAACGCCGCCGCAAGGCCCGTGCGTCATCGTCGACATTGCCGGCGATCGTGCCGGTCATCTCGACTGCGCCACCCAAAGGCTCACGGTTGCGGCGCGGATTGCACAGGAGCAGACCCGCGCCGGGATCGACGCGCCGGTTCCCAAGGCCGGCTCGCCCGATGCCCAACTCGGCGTCGCCAACCAGACCGCGACCCGCCTGCGCATGGGCAGTGCGTTCGGCAACTCGGTCCATTCCGAGCGGCCCACGACGCGCCCGCCACGGGCGCCAAGGCCATGACGATGACCAGCTTCAGACCCTCCAGTTCCAGGCCGGCGCTGGACCAGCGGCGCGGCCATCACACCGACCTTTCACACGAACATGATGCGGCCATGCCCGAGGGCATCCGGACCGCGACCAGCCTGCCGGAGAACAAGATATGATCAGCAACTGCAACATCCGCACCCGGCTCCTGATCGGGGCTTCGCTCTCGGCCATGCTGCTCACCGGTGTCGCCGAGGCGCAGGACCGTTCGGGCGGCGGATGGGGCCGAGGCGCGCGCGGCGCGGGCGCCGATCCGACGGCAGCGGCCGCACGCGCCGCACAGGATGAAGCGATCCGCCAAACCCAGACCAACAGCGCGACCCAGCGCGCGCTCGAGGCGTTCCGCCGCGCGGCGCAGACCCGCACCCAGATGCAGGACGCACAGGTCCAAGCACGTATCGCCGCGCAGCAGGCGATCAACAATATCCCTAACGGCATCGGACCGGGCGGGCTTCAGGCCGCGCCGGAGATCGAGATCGATCAGAGCCTGTGGGTTGGCGCCAATGGGCCGGTGCAAAGCGCAGGCAAGGACGGTCGCACCAATGTCACGATCGACCAGACCGAGAGCAAAGCCATCCTCACTTGGGACAGCTTCAACGTCGGACGCGAAACCGACCTCACGTTCAACCAGCAAAGCGCCGACTGGGTCGTGCTCAACCGCGTGCGCGACGCGAGCCCCTCCCAGATCCACGGCAGCGTCAATGCCAAGGGAACCGTGCTCATCCTCAACCAGAACGGCATTCTGTTCGGCGGCGCATCGACCATCAACGTCAAAAACCTCGCCGCCGCCGCCGCCAACATCACCGACAGCCAGTTCCTGAACAGCGGCATCTACTCGAGCCTGTCGGACGGCAGCTATCTCCCCAGCTTCACCAATGCCGGCGGCAAGATCACGGTCGAAGCCGGCGCGCAGATCAAGACCCATAGCCCGGACTCCGTCACCGCGGGCGGCGGCTATGTGCTGCTGCTGGGCACCGAGGTCACCAACGCCGGCTCTATCGCCACGCCCCGAGGTCAGACCCTGCTCGCGGCAGGCGACGATTTCCTGATCCGCAAAGGTTATGGCACTGAGGAAAATCAGTCCTCGACCACGCGCGGCAACGAAGCGCGCGCCACCATCGGCGCGGACTCGGATAGCGGCACTGTCACCAACACCGGCGTGATCGAAGCGGTGCAGGGCGACGTCACGCTTACCGGCCGCAAGATCAGCCAGGACGGCGTGGCGCTCGCTACCACCTCGGTCAACCAGCGTGGCACGATCCATCTGCTGAATTCGGCCGACGATGCCGAAGGCTCGGTGGAGTTAGGTCCGGATAGCCTCACTATTGTCCTGCCCGAACTGGAGAGCGAGGATACCGCGCTCGACGGGCAGCGAGACAGTCTAATTTCGCAATCCCGGAAAATGGATGCCTTGCGCGCTGGCCTTTCCAATGGGCAGTTCGACAATCTGGGCTCGCTTTCTGACCGGCTGGATCAGTCGCGTATAGAAATCGTCAGTGGCGGAAAGGTCCTGTTTAGCGGCGGTTCGCAGACCAACGCGCAAGGCGGCCAAGTGGTAGTACAAGCCGACAATGGGCGCATCACAGTCGAAAATGACGCGAGGATAGACGTCTCGGGCGTGATGGGCATCGCCATGGACATGGCCTCCAACTCGATCAGGGTGAACGTGCAGGGCAATGAACTGCGTGACAGCGCACCCAATCGCGAAAATGGCAATATCAAAAGCCAGGATATATGGGTGGATGTTCGTGACCTTGTGATGCTGCCCGATGGCACCGGCGGCTATGACGGCGACCGCTGGTATACGAAGGGCGGCCTGCTGGAACTGAGCGGGGCATTGGCCAACAGGCCGCGCACGATCGGCGAATGGGCCTCCATCGGTGGCACCATCACTCTCGCCGCGAAAGAGATTGTAGCACAAAAGGGAGCAATCTTCGACATTTCGGGCGGTAGCCTCGACTATCAGGCCGGCTGGGTCCGTTCGACGCGGGTGCTCGGCGCTGATGGCAAGCTCTACGATCTCGCTACCGCGCCCGCTTACATGAAGATGCTCGCTTGGGGAGACGCCTATGTCCGCAGCCATGAGCGTTGGGGCGAGCAATATACCCAGGTCTGGTCGCACCCGCTCGGCGGTGCGCGATCCTCCCGCCGCTGGTCGGAAGGCTACAGCGTTGGCCGAGATGCGGGACGTCTGATCTTGGGCGCGCCGACGATCCTGTTCGACGGCGAGATTCTTGGAGATGTCGTCACTGGGCAACGACAGATCGAGGCCAGACCGGACGACGTCCGCGACGGCTTCAAGCTAGGACAGGCGCAAGTTGCACAGGCCGGTGGTTTGACTATCGGGCGTCAGGGATCCTTTGGCCAAGCCGGCGCTCTTGACAGTCGCGCCGAGATTGGGAGCTTTGTCTCGGGCACAGGCCAGTTGTCCTGGGACGAGGCCATCTCCGACAATTTTCAGAACAGCGTGCTTCTGGATTCTGGCCGGTTAAGCAGCTTTGGTCTGGGGCGACTGGATATCGCCGTTTCCGGGCCGTTTGCCATCACATCCGATCTTGCGGTTGCCGATGGTGGCGCGATCAAGCTGGCCGCCTCCACCATCGACGTCAGCGCCACGATACGCGCGCGCGGAGGTAGCGTCGATATCAGCAATGTCGCCCGCGTTTCGAGCTCAGATCCCTCCACCGATTCCGGCATCGTGTTGGCGGGTGAAGAAACAGGCATATTTCGTCTGCATGATGGCGCGACCATGGATTTGCGCGGCATTTGGACGAACCAGAACGACGGGCGCTATAGCCTAGCGCATATCGATGGCGGCACGCTTTCGGTTCGGATGGTCCGGGGGTCGGTCAGGCTCGATGCGGGAAGCCTGGTCGACGTGACCTCGGGTGCGACGCTCAGCCAGTCGGCGGAGCTGGTCGGGGGGCGCGGCGGCGACGTAACGCTGATCGCAGGAGCGCTCGACGGCGCCAACCCGGGCGCCGTCGTCAGCACGGCCCCCAATCCATCAGGCACCCGGCTGACCATGGACGGCGAAATCAGGGCGTGGGGCGTCGAAGGCGGCGGCAAGCTTACCCTGCATTCGCCAGTCACGACGATCTTCGGTTCCAATGACAGGTTGGCCGGCTTGGCAACAGGCGTGCTGCCCGCCGGGACACAGGCACCCACCGCCCTGATCCTTTCGGAAGATGCCGTTCTGAAAGGCGATGTCGTTCTACCGAACGGTATCACTCTTTCGGTGAAGACGACCCCGCTCGACATTCCGCTCCCCGCGGGCACCGTTCCGACAACATTCGCCATCGTGACCACGGGGGACTGGGCGGTGACGGACGGGCTGGCCGTCAACACCGATCGGGGCAGCTTCTATGGCGGCAGCACTGTTCCTGCAGGCGCGACTGTCTATGAGATTATCAATGCGCGGGGGGACCAGACATTGGGCGGCCTTGTGCTTCCGTCGTCGGTTTTCCCGGAGGGGCTGCCGCTCGTCAACGCAATTCCCGTTACCGTGGCACCCGGCGGCAGACTTGGTTTCGATTATAGCTATCGTGCCGGCGATACCGTTCCCGCTGGCATGGTTTTCGGCCAGCCTGTGCTGTTTGAACCGGCGGCTACCTTGTCCAGCGACCTGCTGAATCGCGGTTTTTCCAATTATGCGATCAGCAGCCGGGCCGGCCTGCAATTGGCTGACGGAACGAGCCTGCGCGTCGAAGTGCCGGTGCTGCGCCTGACGGAGGACAGTCGCGGATGGAAAACCGGAGCCGATCCGCTCGACGCCCTTCAACTTTGGACTCCGCCAGTTTTTCAGGCCGATATCGCTTCGGGCACCATGGTCCAGCGCGCGGGCGCCGATCTGTCACTGCGCGCAGCTGACGTGCGTCTTGGCTTGGGATCGCGGATAGAAGTCGACCCTGGCCGCAAAATCCGCATCGCGGCGCAGGGCGCGCAACTGCTGGAGGGCGATTTGGTCGCCCGTGGCGGAACCATAACGGCGGTCACCGAAGCGGTGCTCGATCCGCAATTTTCCGACGATGTCATTCGCTATCGCGATCCTTTGGTGCCGGTAAAGGCAGAGCCGATCGCCATTCCAGCCGGTGCATCGATCTGGATCGGCCCGAAAGCACAGCTCGATGTGTCAGGCGTAAGCGCGGCCGGCACAAGCCTTTCGGGTAGAAGGTTCGGGATTGCCCAAAATGGCGGCTCGATTCAGCTAGGCGTCGAAAATTATGCCAGGGTCGATCGTCGCGATCTGGTGCGCGCATCCAATGTTCCGATCCTGATCCAGGATGGTGCGGTGTTGGCGGCATCCGGCGCGGCGTTGACCGTGGACCTGTCCCTGGGCGATGTCGCCGCAGGTGCGTTTCGCCCGGTAGAGCTCGCAGGAGACGGCGGCCGGATAGAGATCGGTACGCAGCGCAGCATCTTCAACAACGGTACGATGATCGCCCGTGCCGGGGGCGATGGGGCGGCCGGTGGTGTGCTGAACATCGTGCTGGAAAATGACATTAATTACGATCATTACGGCTATAAGGTTCTGACCATCGCGCAAACGCGCGCGGCGGCGGATTTTCCAGCGGCTGCCGCCCCGGGTATCGTCGGGCTCGATCTACCCGACGGCGTCGCCCGGATCAGCGCAGAGGAGGTGGTGGCGGGCGGCTTTGGTGCGCTCGATTTGCTGAGCCGCGACGTTTTCGCCTTTGAAGGCGACATCCGTCTGAACCTGCCGCAAAGCCTGATCCTGCGGCGCGGTATCCTGTCCATCGCGCAGCCCGAGACACCGGCGACGGTCAACCTGTCGGCGGCCTATACCCATCTGGATGGATGGGTGCCGCCAAACACCGGCGAGAACGAGCGCATTTCCGGCCTGCGGACGAACAATAGCGATCGGCTTCTCTACACTACCTCCTCCGTCAATGCCGGACGTCTTGCCATATCTGCGGACCTGATCGACATTTCCGGTCAGGTGATGGTCGGCCACGACGCGGGGACGTTCGACATTCCAGGCTTTGCCGATGTTACCCTTACCAGCCGAACGGATATCCGCTTTACGGACGGTCAACTGACGACCGGCAGCGACACGAACCTGATCGCAGCCCAAATCTATCCCACCACAATGGCCAAAGGCGTCATTCGGCTGGGCTATAATTGGCGCAATCCCGATCCGACGCTGAAAACGCTGACAATCCGTGGCAATGGGACGAATCCTGCGGTGCCTTTTTCGGCATTCGGGCAGATGGTCCTGGCGGCCGATAGGATCGATCAAGGCGGCATCATCCGTGCACCGCTGGGCGGAATATTGTTCATGGGCCGTGACGTGCCCGACGTTCTCTGGGGGACAGAAAGCACTGCCATCACCTTGCGTGCCGGCAGCATCACCTCAACGAGTGCCACCGGATTGACCATGCCCTATGGCGGTGTCAGCGACGGTATTGAATATCGCTATAATGGTGGGGTCGTGGAGTTCTCCGACCCGCTCGACGTTCAGGTTGCATCGCCGAACGGCGAGATAAAACCGCTGGGCATTATATTCGGCAACAGTAGCGTCGCGGCCGAAGCCGGTTCGGTAATCGATCTGTCAGGCGGCGGCCAACTGTTGGGCGCGGGCTTTGTCAGCGGTCGCGGCGGATCGGTTGATATCCTGCGGCAGGCCTTGTCGTCCGCCAATCCGGCCTATGGCACCAATGGTGGCGATGGGATTTATGCGATTGTTCCAACCGGAAGCGCAGCATATGCGCCCATTGCGCCAGATGTCGGAGCGGGCGACCCGCGTGTCGGCCAGACCATCACGTTGACCCGGAAGACCGGAAACCTGCCGGCAGGAACCTACGTCCTGCTTCCATCCATCTACGCTTTGCTACCGGGCGCGTACCGCATTGAACTTGGCACTTCGTCTGCCGTTGATTCCGACAATGTCGCCCAGCATAGCGGCTCGTTCGTCAGTCAGGGCTATCTAGGGAGTCCGGTCGCCGGCCTGCGGGACGCTCTGCCCACCAGCTTCGTGCTGACACCTGCAGATGCGGTTCGCACCCTGTCTCGCTATGACGAGACCAGCTATGCGGCATTTGCGGCGACGCAGGCAAATTTGTTCGGCGCGCCGAAACCTCGGGTCGAACTGGATGCGCAGACAGTCCAGTTCAATCTTCTGCCCACCGGCACAACCTTCGATTTCAAGGGTGACATTCGCCTGAATGGGTCGGACGGCGGGCGCAGCGGCGGGATTTTCGTCACCGGCGGAGCGATTGAAGTCCGCCGCGATGACCAAGCCGCGGCAACCGACATGATTTCCCTGTCGCAAGCGGATGTGGCGCGGCTTGGCTCCGGCACTCTGGTCCTTGGCGCCAGCTACGATCTAAACCAGGTGTTCATCGACGGCGCGCCTGCGGGTTGGGAAGTCCGGCTGGGCCACAAGTTCAAGCCGGCGCCCTATGATGTGGTCGTGCGCGAGGGCGTGACGATCACCGCCGGCGACGTTCTGCTGGTCGGGACAAATATCGCCTTGGAAACAGGCGCCACCATCAATGGGTCGGGCACCATCGGCGGTGCGCTCAGCGATACCGCTTATCCCATCAGAAGCGCCGATTTTTCCGTGCTGACGGTGGGTGGCGGGCGGATCGACGTCGGGTTGTCGACAACGGTCGCTCCCGATGGCGGGATTCGAATCGATGATGGCGCCAGACTGCGTGCGGACGGATCGATCGGCTTCGCGACATCGGGCGATACGGTTCTGGGCGATGCCGAACTCAAGGCACGCTATCTGACCTTTGCGAACGACATCATCAATATTGGTGATGAAACGGTCCTTGCTGATGGCTCGCCATTCAGCGGGAAGGGTAGTGGCGCGAAGTTGAGCGTGCAAAAGCTGGAGGCGCTGGCCAGTGGCGTGGATGGCCTGGAAAAGCTGGTTCTCAACGCCAGCGGCGCGCTCAGCTTTGCGGGGGACTTCACGCTCGATCTGAAAAGCCGCGACAACACCCCGATGTCGCTGGTGCTGATTACGCCGGCTATTTACGGTTGGGGCGCTACGACCGATACCGCCCAGATCAGCGTCGATACCCTCGTGTGGTCGGGCCAGTCGCTGGGTTCCGGTTTCAACCGGACCGGCAGCGGCGTGAGTCTGCCCGTGATGACCAGCGCGCCACCAGCCCCCTTGGTCCCCGGCGGCGCCGGTACGGGTTCGGGCCGGCTGGTACTGGAAGCCGACAGCATAATGTTTGGCTATGATGCCGATACACCTCAGCAGGATCAGGCGACGCTGGACCGGCTAGCGCTTGGCTTTGACAGAGTGGAACTGGCCGCGCGTGATCGATTGACCGCCAACAGCCGCGGCACGCTGTCGGTTTATCGCGGTGGCGTCGATGCAGCCACCTATTCGGGCGGCGATCTTTCGATCACGACCTCGCTGCTGACCGCCGAAAGCGGCGCATTCCTCTCGCTTCGTGCCGGCGGCGATCTCTCGGTAGGCATGGCTGGCGATACGCCTGCCGCGAGCATGGCGGCGCTCGATACGATTGGGGCTGAAATTCGGCTGTCTGCCACCAACGTCACGATCGATACCCCCGTTGTCCTGACCAGCGGACGCCTTGCCGTCAATGCGCAGAATAACGTCACTCTGGGCAGCCAGGCTGCGCTTGATGTGACGGGGCAGAAAGTCCGATTTTTTGACAAGACCGTTGCGACGCCGGGCGGGGAGATCGTTCTGCTCAGCCATGCGGGCAATATCAGCCAATCGGCCGGCTCGATCATGAACGTCTCTGCTTCCGATGCCGATGCCGGAACGATCCGGCTTCTTGCCCCACAGGGGCTGGTTGATCTGCTCGGCACGATTCGGGGCTCTGGCGGAAGTGACAAGACGGGCGGGAAATTCAGTCTCTCGGCGGAAAGACTGCGTGATTTCGCGGCTTTCAATCGCAACTTGTCGGATGGTGGCTTTTTTGGGGAGCGCAATTTCGTTCTGGGCAGCGGCGACTTGACGATCGGCGACGAAGTCCGGGCCAGTCAGGTCGATATTGCGGTCAATGGCGGGTCGCTGAAGGTTGACGGGCGGATTGACGCATCGGGCCGCCGGGTGGGCACTATCCGCCTCGCGGCTCGTGACGATCTGACGCTGTCCTCTCGGGCAATTCTGGATGTCCACGGCACCGAATTGCAACGCGATGGCCGGCGCGAAGCCATCGACGCAACCAACCGTGGCCATATCGAGCTATCATCTACGGACGGCGGCGTTGCACTGAGCGAAGGCGCGGTGATGGACCTGCGATCCGCCGACAATATTGCGCGGGGCCAAGTGGAAATTAACGTCAGCCGCTTGGGTGCTGACGATATCGCATTCCAAGCCGCCGAGGGCGCCGTGGTTCGCGGCGCAGCCAGTGTCGCAGTGAACGCGATGCGCACCTACCGCCCCGAAAGCGGAGAAATCAATCAAGCATATATGGACACTATCCATCGCGACAGCGTTGCCTTCATCGATGCGGCTTTGGGAAATGAACGGGTTTCGGCGCGCCTCGGTGGACTGGCGCCCTTGGGAGCGGCGTTGCATTTGCGGCCAGGCGTGGAAATTGCTGGTGGTGATCTGACGGTCACCGGCGACATCGATCTGTCGGGCTACAGATATGGGCCGGATGCGGACCCGGCACGGCGCGGTTCGGGGGAGACAGGCCTGCTTCTTCTGCGGGCCACTGGCGACCTCGCGATCCGCGGCAGTCTGACCGATGGGTTCGCGCCACCGCCTTCAACGCCGGACGACAGCAATTGGGGCCAGTTGCTGTCCTCGGGCGTGCTGACGGATGATCTGATCATGCCGGTCGCCGGTGTTATTCTGGCCGGGGGATCGACGACGATCAGCCTTGCAGACATCAGCGTGCTGAATTTCGACATAACCACCGGCGACTTCACGCAGTTGGCTCCCGGCATCGCCCCTCAACCCATCACCGTGCTGAATGGATCGTTCAGTGAAGGCGCCGTGATCAATGCCGACATTCTGACGGAAACGGGCGATATCCTCTATCCGGCGGGGTATCGCTTCGAAACCTTCCAGACGCTGCCTGCCGGCTCGGTCTTGACCAAGGGGTTCGACACGTCGCTCGGCTTTATCTATGCCGCCCGGACGACCTGGACTGCCGGGACGCCGCTGGATGTGCTGCCCGATTATGGCGTCATACTTGATATCGACACGGTATTGCCGTCGGGCGCGCTGATCCCGAAGGGTAGCAATGTCGCCTATGCCAGCTCCCCGTTTATCCCGTCCCGCCCGATCAATGCAGATGGCACTCAGGGTCGGTTGTGGGCGATAGCGCCGATGCTGGATCCCGGTATGTCATCATGGGCGATGCGACTGGTAGGCGGCGCCGAACTGGCGGCTGCAGACACGCGCGCTGTCAGTCTGAGTGGCCGGGGCAGCGTGATAATGAGCGATCTGCATTATGCCGGCTCGCCGCTGGTCCAGGCGCCCTCGGTGGTCCGCACAGGCACCGGCTTTTTGGAAATCATGGCCGGCGGCGACTATCGTCAGGATACGTTGTTTGGGGTCTATACGGCGGGAACGCAGTCGGCGGAGACGGAAGCCTGGTCGGTCGCGCGCGCGCCAAACGCGCTCGATCCGACCTCCGTCCTTGGCTATAATGGCTACGCCTATGAGGCCACGTTTAACGCGCAGCGGATGTTCTTCGCGGAAAATGGCGGCGACTTGAGGGTTTCGGTGCGCGGCGATGCCACCCAAAAAATCGATATGATCCCCGAGAGCATATATAGTTCCACCTTGAATCCAAGGGTCAACAGTTCAGCATGGCTTTGGCGGCAAGGAGGTGAGGCTCTTGGCCAGCGCGCGGCATGGGGGATCAATTTCGGGCAATATTCGCCTTATGGTTCTTCCGTCTATGACGAAGGAATTGCGGTGGCGGGCTTCACCGGCATCGGTACGCTGGGCGGCGGCAATCTCAGCCTATCCATAGAAGGCGATGCCGGATTGCTGGCGGCTGACGCCACTAACGCGATGAACGGTCTGCACCTTGCGGTCGCCTCAACCGGACGGGTCGATGCTGATGGCTCGCTGAGCCAGACAGGTGGCGGCGATCTGACATTAAGAATAGGCGGCCGATTCAACGCCCGTTTTGATCCGACAGACGCGAACCAGCGCGCCGCCGGCGGATCGCTGACCAATCTGCGCGGCGCGATTGTGGCGTCCGCCGGATCTTTCGGCCTTACTCACGATGCCGCCTATGGTCTGGCTGTATCGCAGATGGACCCGCGCGCGCCCAACTATGCCGAACCGGGCCAACGCTATGGCTATACGCCGATCAGGATTGAACTCGGCGATGCGACGGCCGATGTCGTATCGCGCGGCGATCTGGTGGTCGCAACAGGCACCAATCCTGGTCTCTCGCAGTCCACCACGCTCTATGGGATGAAGACCGCGGCGGAGAAGGATGGCGCATCGGGGGCTGCCGCTGCCGGATTCAGCCTTTGGACGGACCGAAGCGCGATCCGCCTGCTCGCCCTGGGCGGCGACATACGTCAGTCGCATGTCGATCTTTCTGGCGGGGGCATCGGAGTCGACCCTGGAACGATTGCGTTCGCCGCGACCCGGGGATCGATAAGCAGCGACCTCCTGCTCGCTCCGGCGACCGGCGGCGCGCTCGGGCTGTTGGCATGGTCCGGTCTCTACGGGCGCGCGAACATGACCTCTGCCGATACGGCGGACGTCGCGACGCCGTTCGATCCGATCTGGTACTTCAGCCCCAGCTACGACGTTTCGTCCTGGGATGTGATCTCGAACGGGAACCGGACCTACAAGCTGATCGGCGACTATTTTGGTTTCGGGACGGGGACGGCCACGAACCTTCATCAGCGATCCGACAACAACATCGATTTCTATTCGGTGACTGGCGATATCGTCCTGAACAGCGGATCGGCCGGAGTGGTCGCGATTGGGGAGGCCGGAGAATTCCAGAATAGCTATACCGTGTCGCAGCCGGTACGGATGTGGGCAGGGCGAGACATCATTACCGATCTGATCTTGCTCAACAATGATGCGAACGACATTTCGATCATAAGGGCCGGGCGGGACATTCTGAACACGGAAGTGGAAGCCTACGGACCCGGCGTGGTCGAGATTTCCGCGGGACGAAATATCTACTTGAACGCCAAGAACAATGGCGATCATCTGCCTCGGTTCGCCAGCCGTGGACCACTGATAGCAGGAGACGAGCGCCCGGGTGCCCAGATCACCCTGATGGCAGGCGTCGGCGGGGCGGGAGCACCATCCTATGAGGCATTGGCAACGCTCTATCTGGACCCGGAAAATCGTGCCGAAGCGGGAAGTTCACTGGCGAATCAGCCCGGCAAGGTGGCGCACAGCTATGAAGAGGAACTGCTGACGTGGCTGCGCAGGCGCTTTGGCTTCGAAGGAAATGCGGCAGGCGCGCTTCCCTATTTTCTAGCTCTGGCGCCAGAGCTGCAGCACATCTTTCTCAACCAGGTATATTTTCAGGAACTGCGGCAATCCGGACGTGAATATAATGACGCCGCCGGATCTCGGTTTGGTTCCTATCTGCGAGGTCGCAATGCGATCGACACGCTGTTCCCTCGTCTTGATGCCAATGGAAATGAGATCGTCAGGTCCGGTTCCATAATCCTCCTGGAATCAGCCGGGGTGCACACCGATTTCGGGGGAGACATCACGCTGCTAACGCCGGGCGGCGGCGTCACGCTGGGCACTTCCACCTTCATCCCTCCTGCCAGCACCGGCCTTTTGACGCAGGGCAACGGCAATATTGATGTCTTCGCGCAACAAAGCGTGCTGCTAGGTCTTTCTCGGGTTTTCACGACCTTTGGCGGTGACATTACGATGTGGTCGGCGCAGGGGGATATCAACGCGGGGCGCGGCGCGGGCGGCACCGTCATCTATGCGCCCCCGAAGATCGTCTATGATCGCTACGGCAATGTTGCACTCGCGCCCACCGCCCCATCGAGCGGCGCGGGCATCGCAACGCTCAACCCGGTCCCGGAGGTCGCGCCGGGCGACATCGATCTGATCGCGCCGCTCGGCACGATCGATGCGGGCGAAGCGGGTATCCGGATATCGGGCAACATCAACCTTGCCGCGCTCCAGGTGCTCAATGCCTCCAACATCAAGGTCCAGGGCGAGGCGACCGGAATCCCGGCGGCAGTCTCGGTCAACACCGGGGCACTGACCGCGGCCAGTTCTACCGTCAGCGCCGTCGCCAATCAGGCGGCCCAGCTCGCCGAACGGGCGCGGCCGCAGGTCCGGACCGAGATACCGAGCCTCGTGGATGTCCGCTTCCTAGGCTTCGGCGAAAACCCCTGACCAAATGTGCGCCGCCGAAAAGCGGCGTGCCCACCGGGATGGCGTCTCCCACGCCATCCCGGACCACACACACATCTTGAGTGAGTAGATTATGACCGATCCTGTTTCCCAAGCCGCCCCGGCGGCGGACCAGCCGCTGCTGCCTCTGTTCTACAAGGCGGTGCAGCCGCTCAATTCGCAGGTCCATGGCGACTGGCGGCTCACGGCGGGGGATGCGTCCTTCGCTCGCGAGACGCCGTTCGTGCCTATCGTGGCCAGCGAGATCCCGGCCGCCGCGCGCAGCTATCCGATCGTTTTCGCTGCCGATGGCGCGCAGCCAATCGCCGTGCTCGGCCTCGAGCGGCGCAACCTGTTCGTCGCGGACGGGTGCTGGACCTCTGAGGACTATGTCCCCGCCTATGTGCGGCGCTATCCCTTCGCCTTCGTCGCGACGGACGAGCCGCGCGGCGTGCAGCTCGCAATCGACAGCGGCTCGGACCGC
Organism: Sphingomonas sp. LH128; assembly: GCF_000293195.2. Taxonomy (NCBI): domain Bacteria; kingdom Pseudomonadati; phylum Pseudomonadota; class Alphaproteobacteria; order Sphingomonadales; family Sphingomonadaceae; genus Sphingomonas; species Sphingomonas sp. LH128. The sequence continues at coordinate 27,118 of NZ_ALVC01000177.1, read as the reverse complement.
GTGGCGCAAGGCGGGAGCGAAGGCGCGCCGCTGTTCGCCGATGGCCAGCCCAGCGAACTTACCGCCCAGGCGCTGGAGTTCTGCGTGGCCTTCGGCCGCGATGCCGAACTGACCGCACTGTTCGCGACGGCGCTCAGGGAGAAGGGCCTGCTGATCGACCGTCGGGCCGACGCCACCCTGCCGGACGGGCGCAAGCTCGGCCTCGACGGCTTCCAGATCGTCGATACCGAGAAATTCGCGGCTCTCGACAATGCGACGGTCCTTGCCTGGCACCGCCAGGGCGTTCTCGGCCTCGTCCATCATCACCTAGCCTCGCTGGAGCGGTTCAACACGCTCCTGGGCCGCCAGGCGCGCCTCATCGCCGGTGATGCGCCCGTCATGCAAACGTCACCCACGGATGCTTCGAGCGATCCAGCCGCGGCGGCGGCGACCGCAGACCTCTCCGCAGACAGTGCCGCCGAATCCACAGCGCCAGCCAAATCCAGGAAAGCCTGACCCATGACAGCCACCCGTTTCCTCTTTTCCGCCTTCCCCCTCGCCGGCATCGGCTGCGTCGCCACCGCCTCCGCGCAGGTGATCGGCGGCGCCCCGGCACCGGCCGCGCAGCCCCAGAGCCAGCCGGCGTCCCAGCCGCTCGGCGGTCCCGTCGTGCCCGGCGTCTGCCTGCTGTCGCGTGAAGCGATCTTCGCCAATGCCGCGGTCGGCAAGGCTGCGTCGGCGCGGCTTGCCGAACTCACCCGCGCGGCGCAGTCCGAGGTCGATGGCCAGCGCACCCCGCTCGAGAATGAGGTGAAGGCGCTCGAAGGCCAGCCTGAGAATGCCGTCAACAAGCAGAAGCGCGAGGCCCTTGCTGTGCGTTGGCAGGCGCTCCAGCAGAAGGCCGTCCATACCAGTCGCGAGATCGAGGCCACCCGCGCCAAGGCGCTCGAGCGCATCGCCAACGAGGCCCAGCCGATGATCGCGCAGGTCTATGGGCAGAAGAAATGCGGTCTGCTGTTCGACCGCGGCGCGGCGCTCGGCGGCAATTTCGCGAACGATCTGACCGCCGATGTCGTGCGCGCGCTCGACGGGCGCATCCAGACCATCAGCTTCGAGCGCGAGCGGCTGCCGGTCCAGCAGGCGGCCCAGCAGCCCGCTGCGTCCACGCAACGCTAAAACGGGAGAAGCACCATGCTGACGATCGCCTTGCTGCTGCTGGCGGGGTTCATCGTCGGTGTGGCGCTGACCGCGATGTTTGCGCTTCTTTATATCGGGGTCATTCACGCCGAGGCTGTCCGCATCGTCGATACCCATCTGGCCGGGATCGCCATGCCGACGGCCGGGCCGGTGATGACGATGCGGCAGATGGTATGAGATCATGCCGATGACCCGATGTCTCGCTTGTGGTTCGCGGTCTGGCCGGATCGGCTGATGGCCTGTTCTTTTCTTCTCGGATGATCCTGATGACACGCAAACCCTCTCTGTCCTTCTTCGGTCGCATCGCGCGCTGGACGGCGACCCTGGCCGGTGCCGGCCTAGCCGCCGCCGCGCCCGCTCAGGCTGAAAAGCCATCCTCCACGTCCGTCGATCCCGCCGCCGCACCGGCCGAATGGGTGCGCTATGCCGAGATCGCGACCGTGGCGGTGACGCGGCAGCTCGAAGCCGGCACGGAAACGGCGGCGCGGCTGCGCGCCTCTCTCGATGCGACCCGACCAGCCTTGGATCAGCCGACCCGGCCCTTTGTCCTGAAGATCTGGATCGATGCCGACGGCACGGTTTCGCGGATCGATCACGCTCCGTTCGCGGATGCGCAGGCCAATGCCGATCTCAACGCGCTCCTCGTCGGAGAGTCCATGCCGAGCCGTCCTCCCAAAGACATGCTGCTCCCCTTGCGGGTCTTGATCGAGCTTCCGCCCGCACCGCCTGCGGCAAGGGATGGTTCTCCAGCGCTCGATGACGCCAATCGGCGGCTTCAGCCGCCGCCGGGTCAGGACCGCCCGGTGACCGATCCGCTCGGACTTCCCGAACGCGGCGGCGTCAATCGCCTCAACCTCGAGGGCCAGCCCGGTTCGCGCCCGCACACCCACCACTAGATCGGCGAGACCCCGCCACGAAGCCGCTGGCCGGCGGCTGATGCCACGGTGCAATGACGGCGGCGGCGGTCTATGGCCGACAATCCTCAACCCTCACTGTAAAGAGTAAAGCATGACTGGAAATGATCTTGTTGACGCCCTCGCCGCCGCGCAGGGCCTGACCAAAGCGGATGCGAAGAAGGCCGTCGACTTCCTGTTCGGCGCGATCGGCGACGCCGCCGCTAGGGGCGACGAGGTGGCTATTGCTGGCTTCGGCAAGTTCGCGACGAAGAAGAGCCCGGCCCGCGATGGCCGCAATCCGAGCACCGGTGAGTCGATGACCATCAAGGCATCCACCAAGATCGCGTTCAAGCCCGCCAAGGCCCTGAAGGACAAGGTCAACGGCTGATGTTGGCTGACCGCCGGCGCTGCCGGCGGTCCTCGTCTATCCTTGCGATTCTTCTATCATGGGCCGGCGTTCAGGGGCGTCGGCAGATGATTGCCGCGCGATTTTGACAATCGCCCCCGAGATCCGACAGCGGCCCTCGCGCTGATCGTCTATACCGGCGCACAGTCAGGCGTGCGTCCTTCTGCCGGCCCCTCGTGCCGCTTCGCCCGGACCCGCCGCGCCGCCCTTCGAGCGATAGCGCCGGAGCGGCCCACAATGGAGACGATCATGACGATCATCCGGGCGGATGCCGCATCCGCATGGCGCGACCGCGCGCGCTACGACCGCCTGCTGGGCTACGACCGGGCGACCTGGGCTTGGGAATGGCTGCGCCGTTCGCTCGGCCGCGAACCCGTCATGCTCCGCCGCACCAGCTGGACCATGCGGCGCGCCATGCCGCCGCTCTATGTGCTGAGCGTCAAACGACGGCGGTTCGGCCCGCTGCTGCCGCTCGCTGTGCTCGACGACGTCGCCGGTTTCGCCGGACATGTCTTCTGGTGCGGAGACCAGCATGCCCCGGTCCTCGCCGTCGATGCCGTTCCCGCGCCGCACGGCACCGGCGACGGTTTCCATCTGCACGCCTTGCGCCATCCCGCCGTGGTGCTGCGCCATCGCGGCGGCGAGCATCTGCTGATCGCCGAGGGTCCCCGCTGCATCCGCATCGCTGTTCGCTCGGGCACCTTGCTCGCCGGGCCGGTGCGGCTCGTCTATCATGTTCCGGACGGCATCGACGTGGAGGCCAAGCTGCTGACCCTGCGCCGTCTGACCGCCTTGTGCCGCCTCGGGCGCTTTCCCGCGACGCTGTTTCCGCCGGAACGGCGGGCGCGGCGCTGGGCTCTGGCCTTGCAGGCATGGGATGGCCGTCAGGCCGGCGCGAGCCACCGCGACATCGCCGCCGTCATCCATGGCGAACGGCTCGTGCGGCGCGACTGGCTCGGCGCGTCCGACTATCTGCGCACCCATGTGAAAAGGCTGCTCAGGACCGCCGATATGCTGGTGGGCGGCGGGTGGAAGCATCTGCTGCGCTAGGTGCGGCACGGACCGGGCGTCTCGCCCGCTGGCGCGGACGACCGCGCTCTATTGCGCTAGGCTCCTTCGTCGCCAAGCTCCACCGGGCCAGCTTCGCTGTCCCGGCCTGGCGGTCACGATCGCATGACGCAGGCCGGGAGCCTTGCTCCCGGATGTGGCCGGGCGCGCGTTCCGCGCCCCGGCGTTGCTTTGTTGGCATCCCCTTGGGCGCGGAGGGTGGTCGGCGCGCCCTGCTAGGCCCGCCGCGCCGGGCGGCAAGCCGTCCGCTGCGCTTCCGGCTGCTCCACTGCGTTGCGCCCCTTCGGGTGCCGCCCGCCGCTTCATGCGGGCCTCTCTGGTCGCTCCTGCCGCCCACCCCCCACGCCCGGCGGGTTTGCGGTCGGTTTTGGGCCAGTGAAGGAGGCTAGCTATGGGTATTTCCGGCAAGCGCCGCGCGCGCGGGGAGGTTGGCGATAGGGAGGCGAACCCCCGCGTCAATCTCTATGACGAGGTGACGTGCAAGATCATTTCCGAACTGGAAGCGGGCCGCTTCCCTTGGGTGCAGCCGTGGGATGCGAGCGCGGCGCGCGGACCCGATCTGCCGTGCAATGCGCTGACCGGGCGGCGTTATTCCGGCGTGAATGTGCTGTTGCTATGGGGCGCGGCCATCGAGGGCGGCCACCCCTCGCAGCATTGGCTCACCTTCAAACAGGCATTGGAAGCGGGCGGCAACGTCCGCAAGGGCGAGCGCGGCACCACCGTCGTCTATGCCGACCGCTTCATTCCCGAAGCCGAGAAGGCCCGCGCCGCCACCAGCGGCGAGGACGCCAAGGCGGTGCCGTTCCTCAAACGCTTCACCGTGTTCAACGTCGCGCAGTGCGAGGGCTTGCGCGAAGGGCTGGCGAGCGATCCCGCGCCGCTTCCCGAACGCGAGATCATCCCCCATGCCGAAGCCCTGATCGCGGCGACCGGCGCGGATATCCGCATCGGCGGGGATAAGGCCTTCTATGCCCCCGGTCCCGATTATATTCAGGTGCCGCCGCAGCCCGCCTTCCGCGACCAGATCAACTATTACCGCACCGTCTTCCACGAACTCTCCCATCATTCGGGCGCGAAGCACCGGCTGAACCGCGACCTGTCGGGCCGCTTCGGATCGAAGCCCTATGCGCGCGAGGAATTGTGCGCGGAAATCAGCGCCGCCTTCATCTGCGCCGCCTTGGGCATCGTCCCGACCGTCCGCCATTCCGATTATCTCGGATCGTGGCTGGAGGTTTTGCGCGAGGATAATCGCGCCATCTTCCGCGCCGCCAGTCAGGCGAGCAAGGCGGCGGACTATATCCTCGCCTTTGGCGAGGATCAGGAACGGAAGATCGCGGCATGATCCTCCTGACCCCCGAACTGCGCGCCGTCTTGCGCGCCAACGCCATCGCCACCCACGCCGCGCAGGCAGAGGGCAGACGCGAACCCGACCCGTTTCCGGTGGTGAAGCTGTTCAATCCCTGTGGCGCGGCGACATGGCTGGCGACCGAACTGGATGACGATGATCGGACCTTGTTCGGCCTGGCCGACCTTGGGTTCGGAAGCCCGGAACTGGGCTATTTCGATTTAGCCGAGATCGAGGCCGTCCGCCTACCCGGTGGGCTTGGCATCGAGCGCGACCTCTATTTCACGGCGCGTTTTCCGCTGTCGGCCTATGCCGAGGCCGCGCGGATCGCGGGCCGCATCACCGAGGCCGAAGCCTTGCTTTCGACCGTGGCGCGAGCGCGTCAGCTTCGCACACCCCGCAATCCCGAGATTCCGCGCAATCCGCACGGATGAGCCGCGCGGCTCTTTCCCGCGCAATTCCCGGCTCCATCCGCAACCCTTGCAAGATCGACGGATGAAGCCGGTCCACCCCAAGCAGGAGTGAACCACATGAAACTCGCAAATATCGATGCTGGCAAGTTGTTCGTCAGCAAGACCAACATGCGTCACGCCGAGAAGAACCCGGACGTGTCCGACATTCTCCCGTCGATCCGCGAACGCGGCGTCATCGTGCCGCTGGTCGTGCGCCCCGGCGAGCTTGAAGGCCAGCCCGGCATGTTTGGCATCGTCGCCGGACGCCGCCGCACCCACGCCAATAGCATCGCCCTGTCCGAAGGGATCGACCACGGCCCGCTGCCTTGCGCGATCCTTGAGGAAGGCGATGACGCCGCCGCGCTCGAAGCCTCGCTGATCGAGAATATCCAGCGCCTCGATCCCGACGAGGTATCGCAATGGGAGACGCTGACCCGGCTGATCCAGAAGGAAGGGCGCACGGTCGAACAGATCGGCCAGACCTTCGGCCTCACCGACCTCCATGTCCGCCGCGTCCTCGCGCTCGGCAATCTGCTGCCGCGTATCCGGGGACTCTACCGCAAGGGCGAGATCAACACCGCGACCATCCGTCATCTGACCCTCGCCAGCAAGGCGCAGCAAAAGGACTGGCTGGCGCTGCTGGACGATCCCGAGCAGCGCGCGCCGACCGGCGACCGGCTGAAAGCATGGCTGCTGGGCGGCGAGTCCATTTCGGTCAAGGCGGCGATCTTCCCGCTTGGCGACTATGGCGGCAAGATCGTCGGCGACCTGTTCGAACAGGACGGGTTTTTCGCTGACGCGGACAGCTTCTGGACCGCGCAGAACGAGGCGCTTGCGGCGAAGCGGGACGCCTATCTCGCGGACGGATGGGCCGATGTCGAGATCATGGAACCCGGCAGCTATTTCTACAGCTACGAGCATGAAAAGACCCCCAAGGCCAAGGGCGGCAAGGTCTATATTTCCGTGCGCCACAATGGCGAGGTGGAAGTCCATGAGGGCTGGCTGTCGGGCAAGGACGCCCGCAAGGCGCGTAGCGCGGAAGCGAAGGGGGCGACCACCGAGGCCGACCGGCAGGCGGCGCAAAACGCCCGCCCGGAAACCACCGGACCCTTGCAGACCTATATCGACCTGCACCGCCACGCCGCCGCGCGCGCCGGGCTGGCCGACCATCCCTCGGTCGCGCTGCGCTTGATGGCGGCCCATGCCATCACCGGCTCGCCGCTATGGTCGGTCAAGGTTGAGAAGCCCTTTTGCCGCAACGAGGCGATCACCGAAAGCGTCGAGGCGAGCGCGGCAGAGGCCCGCTTCGACGAGAAGCGCCGCGCGGTTCTCAAGCTGCTGGACTTCTCGCCCGAGGAACCGACCGTCGCGGGCGGCAACGGCAAGAGTGAGGGAACGGCGGCGGTGTTCGCGCGGCTGCTGGCGCTTGCCGACGCCGATGTCCTCGCCGTCATCTCCATCGTCATGGGCGAAACGATGGAGGCGGGCAGCGCCGTGGTCGAGGCCGTGGGCAGCTATCTCAAGGTGGATATGGCGACCCTCTGGACCCCCGACGATGTGCTGTTCGACCTGATCCGCGACCGGCAGGTGGCTAGTGCCATGCTTCGCGAGGTGGCGGGCAAGAAAGTCGCGGACGGCAATCTCACCGAGAAGGTCAAGACGCAGAAAGCCATCATCCGCGACCATCTTGCGGGTGCGAGCCAGCGGCCCAAGGTGGAAGGGTGGACGCCCAAATGGCTCCGTTTCCCCGCTACGAGCTATACCGCGCGCCCGTTTCCGACGCTGGCGAAATGGAAGCAGATCGAGCGGGATTTCAGGAAAGTGCCGCCACCGCAGCCGGTGGAGATCGCGCCGCCCGATCCCGCCGCGCGACCCGAACCCTACGCCATCGCGGCGTGACGAACCCGAAGGGGCGGCCCTGCCGCCCCTTCATCGCCTGAAAAAATCGTCGCCGCCCGCGCGCCCTTCGGGACTGCGCGGGCGGCGTTTTTCTGTTGCGCTCATCCGCTATAGTTGAAATTCAGGGGCCGTCCCCGCATCGCATAGGCGATCGACTATCCCTCCCGGAGCATTTCTTTCATGGCCGACGAGCACCGCGACCTCCTGACGACGCTCACCGTCGATATTGTGTCGGCTTTCGTATCGAACAACGCGGTTCGCAGCGACGATGTCGCGGGCCTCATCGCCTCCACCCATGCGGCCCTGGCCGCGCTCGGCGGCGCAGACGCCGCGTCAGTCGCGGCAGAACCGGAGCATGTTCCGGCCGTCACGGTGCGCAAGTCGCTGGCCGACCGCGACCGCATCGTCTCGATGATCGACGGCAAGCCCTATCGCAGCCTCAAGCGCCATCTCGGCGCGCACGGCCTGACGCCCGACGAATATCGCGCCCGCTACAAGCTGCCTGCCTCCTATCCGATGGTCGCGCCCGGCTATTCGGAAGCGCGGAGCGCGGTGGCGAAGAAGCTCGGGCTGGGCCGGAAACCGCGCGCCGTGACACCGTCGAAAGCCGTCGGGCCAGCCCGGAAGCCGCGCGCGAAGCTGGGCATCGTCACCTGATACAGGCATGACGCGCCGGGCCTTGGTGGTGTCGTCCAAATTGGCGTGGCCTCACGCGAAATTGGCCAGCGCGTCGGTGGCGAGAGCGGCGAGACGGGCGATAGGATCGCGGGGCTGTTGAACCAGCGCCTATGTCGCACGGGCTAGCGGTCCGGGCATCGGCAAGCGGTATCTCCCTCGGCTGTCAGATGAGGGCGCCACGATGGCGAGGATGGCGCGGCGATCGTATCCTGTTCTTCGCATATCGCGGTCAGGTCGGCGGTCAGGCTCGATATGGTGCAGGAATTTGCCTTTGCCCTAAGCGCCGGAAGCGCGAACCCGGCTGCTGCTGGTGGACCTATGGGCGGCCCCGGCCGACCACAACCGGGCGTGCCGCGGCTATTTTCCCCGCCGCGTGAACGCGGCTCCTCGCGCCCGCTTCGCTCCAAAATAGCCGCGCATCCCGGTCCTTCGCTTGTCGCTCCGGCCCTTCGGGTGCGGGCGTCCCGGTCAGCCCATTTCCGGTCCGCATCGCCGGGGATCGGCTCCGGCGAGCAAGCGAAAGGAAATCCCCATGTCCACTCTCGGTATCGTCTCGCGCAACCCGGAAACCAACGAAATGCGCGGCTCCATCGGCCTTCTCGGTCGCCGCAATCCGCTCGGCATCGAGATCATGCCCAACCCCGACAAGCGGGGCGAAAAGCAGCCCGACTTCCGCATCTGGAGCGGCCCCAACGACATCGGCGGCGGGTGGATCAAGAAGAACCGCGAGACCGGCAAGCCCTATATCTCGCTGCGCATCTTCCATCCGCAGATCGCGCCCTGGCCGATCTTCGCCAATCTCGGCCGCGCCGCCGGGCAGGACGATGACGATGTGCTGGCGCTGATCGTCAACGAGGCTGCCTGAACGCAGCGCCGCTTTCGCCCCCGCGCCGCGCCCGGCGCGGGGGCTTTCCTTCGGGTCGAAAAGCGATGGCCGCGCCTTCGACCCTGCCGCGCGATACGGCCGTCCCGCACTGTCCTTGCCGGTCGCTGACGGTCCCCCGCCGTCCGCGCATCAGGAGGATAGCCCCATGGAAGACGAGAATATCCGGGCGAGCCAGGCGCGCAAGGGAAGCCCGTTCCTGACCGCCAAACAGGCCGCCTATTTCCTTGGCCTACAGGTCAAGACGCTCACCAACATGCGGTGGAAAGGCAAGGGACCGCCCTATCGGCGGCACGGCGGACAGGTCCGCTATCATATCGACGAGCTGGAGCAATGGTCCCGCGAAAATGGCCGCAAGGGGAAGCGCAATGGATAAGCGCCCATCCTTTCCGCTGCTCGACTGGCAACCGCCGCTGGCGCGCGCGTCACGCCTTCGCCGCACTCCGATCCTCATCGCGGGCGGCCTCGGCCTCGCCATGCTCGGCCTCGCCGCCACGCTCGATTTCGCCGTGCTGCCCGCGCCGCGCGTGGTCTGGAATGCCTCGGCCAGTGCGCCCATAGGCTTCTGGCGCATCCATCCCGATGCGCGCATCCGCATCGGCGACATGGTGCTGGCAGTCACGCCCGCATCCGTCCGCCAGCTTGCCGCGCAGCGCCATTATCTGCCCGCCAATGTGCCGTTGCTGAAACGTGTCGCGGCCCGCGATGGCGACGAGGTTTGCGCGCTGGGGCAGGAGATATTCGTCAATGGGCGATGGATCGGCGAACGGCGCGTGGCTGACAGCCAAGGGCGTCCGCTCCCGTGGTGGACGGGCTGCGAGCATTTGCGCGGCGGGCGCCTATTCCTGCTGATGGACGCACCGGACTCGTTCGACGGGCGCTATTTCGGGCCGGTCGATGAGGCCGCTACGATCGGGAAGGCGACACCCTTATGGCTGCGCTGACCCGCTTCGCAGTCGCCTTGATGGTGTTCGCCGCGCCGATGGGCGTCGCTGCCGGTGATGCGCCGCCGACATCGAAGCCTGCGTTTTCGGCATCGCCCGCCGTCGAACGCTGGCGGCCCTATATCGCCGAAGCTTCCCTGCGTTTCGGTGTGCCGCAAGCGTGGATCGACGCCGTCATGCAGGCCGAAAGCGCAGGGCAAACGCATCGGGGTGGCCGGCCGATCACCAGTCATGCGGGCGCGATGGGCCTCATGCAGCTGATGCCCGGCACATGGGCGCAGATGCGGCGCGACCATGGTCTTGGTCCCGATCCGCACGATCCGCGCGACAATATCCTGGCGGGCACGGCCTACTTGCGCGCCATGCATGACGGCTTCGGCTATCCCGGATTGTTCGCCGCCTATAATGCCGGCCCGCGCCGCTATGCCGAACATTTGCGCACTGGCCGACCGCTTGCGGGCGAGACACGCGGCTATATCGCCCAGCTTGCGCGGGCACCGGCAACGCCGTCCATGCCGCCCGCGATGCTGTCGGGAACGCGCCTGTTCTTCACGCTCGGCCATGCAAATAATGCACCGGGCAATGCGAAATCCACCCCGAACAGCCATACCGAAATCGTCGATGGCGATGTGCGAAACGCACCGGAACAGCCAGCATCGAGCGGGCTGTTCGTGCCTTTGAACGATCCATCTGGAGGCGAGCGATGAGGGGCGCCGTGCGGATGGAAAGGGAAATATCCGCTCAAGGCAACCCAGTATCCGGCATGGATCGGACCGCCTCAAGGACGATAGTGCCCCCAATTTTGCCGCCGCCTCCGCTCCGCTGCGCTCCACTCCGGCAACGACAAAATCGGCACCCCCATCGCCGCTGGCGCGGCCGCTTCGCGGTCCTTGACCCGGCCCGCTCCATGCCGGGGGCGCCCTCCTGTCTTTTACGAGCAGGAGGAAATCATGGCTCTCGAACAGCATATCGAAGAACTGCGCGCCGAGCTTCGGAGCATCAACGACGCGACCGAAATCCGGCAGATCGAGGTCGAGTTGCAGGCCGCCCTGGTCGAGCTGGCGAGGTTGGAAACGGCAACGGGCTGATAGGCCACACGGCAGGCAGGAGTGACGCGATCGGCGCGTTGCTCCTGCTGTCGTGCTGCTCACGGATGGCGGATTTGCGTGGGTCGGGGCGTTTTGAAGCGGACAGAACGCGAAGTGCAAGATTAAAGCTCGATCCCGCAGGCGGGATCAAGTCATTGTCTGCACATCGTTATTTCACGAGACAGGCAAGCACGACCGCGAGACAGGGGTGCCCCAAGCCCTTGATAGTATTGGAGCGTGCGGGAGACAGGTCGCCGGGGAGCGCGGCGACATGCCCTGCCGATCTGGCGGGCGGCCGCCATGAGCGATGACGAGGATTTTACCCCCGATCTTGGCAAGCCGCGCGCGGGCGGAAGTCGGAAGGGCCGCACCTATCTTCAACGTGTGCTTCAGGCCCGAATGCTCGCGGGCGGCGCGCGGCGGTCGGGCCGGTCCTTCAACGGAACCCGGATCGCGCGCGGCACGGTGGCCGGGCGCCAACTCGCCAGCCGTGATCGCTTCTCCGGCTTTCGCCAGCGGCGCGTCATGGTCAAATACCGGATCGCCAAGTTCAACAAGCCGAACAGCATGGGCGCGGCCCGCGCGCACCTGCGCTATATCCAGCGTGACGGCGTGACCCGCGAGGGCGAACCGGGGCGGCTCTATTCGGCCGAGCAGGACAAGGCCGATGGCAAGGCGTTTCTCGAACGCTGCGACGGCGACCGCCATCAATTCCGCTTCATCGTGTCGCCGGAGGACGGCCAGAACTATGACGACCTCAAATCGCTCACCCGCCGTTTGATGACGCAGATGGAGCAGGACTTGGGGACGCGGCTCGATTGGGTTGCCGTCGATCATTTCAACACCGGCCACCCGCATACCCATATCGTCGTGCGCGGGAAGGACGAACGCGGGCAGGATCTGGTGATCGGCGGCGAGTATCTGACCGGCGGTATCCGCGAGCGCGCGGCCGAACTGGTGTCGCTCGACCTGGGACCGCGCACGGACATGGAGATCGCGGACCGGCTGCAAAACGAGATCGAGCAGGAACGTCTGACCAGCATCGACCGGCTTTTGCTGCGCGACATGGACGCGGGCCGGTTGGTGGATGCCGCCGACCGCGATCCCTTCTATCAGTCGCTCCGCGCAGGCCGTCTGCAAAAGCTGGGGCGGCTTGGTCTTGCCGACGAGATCGCGCTGGGCCGGTGGCAACTGGCCGAAGGCCTGGACGGCACCTTGAAACGCATGGGCGAGCGCGGTGACATCATCCGCACCATGCAGCGCGCCTTCACCGAACATGGTCTTGAGCGGGCGGCCGCCGATTACGCCATTGCCGATCCGGCCAGCATGAACCCGATCGTCGGGCGCGTCGTTGAGCGCGGGCTATCGGACGAACATGAAGACCGCCATTATCTCATCGTCGATAGCACGGACGGTCGCAGCCATTATGTCGATATAGGCAAGGGCGAGGCGACGGATTTTGTCCCGACTGGCGCGGTGGTGCGGATTGCCCCCAAGCCGATCGAGGCGCGCGCCGCCGATCGCACCGTTGCCGAGATCGCAGTGGCCAATGGCGGGCGCTACAGCATCGACATTCATTTGCGCCACGATCCCACGGCGCGGGAGGCGTTCGCGCAAACTCATGTCCGGCGGCTGGAGGCGATGCGGAAAGCGATGGCCCGAAGCGGCGGCGGCATTGAGCGCGAGCCGGACGGAACATGGATCATTGCCCCCGATCATTTGGAGAAGGCGGCTGCCTATGAGACAGGGCGTGCGAAGGATGCCCCCGTGATTGTCGATACGCTGTCTGCGATGCCGCTGGACCGGCAGGTTGGGAGCGACGGCGCGACCTGGCTTGACCGGGAGCTTGTCGCCGCCGATCCCGAACCGCTACGCGATGCCGGGTTCGGACGGGAGGTGCGCGCGGCACTCGCCCAGCGGCGGCAATGGCTCATGGCCGAAGGGCTGGCGGAGGAGGAACAGGGCCGCATCGTCTATCGCGCGAACCTGCTGGCGATATTGCGACGGCGCGAATTGAACCGCGTTGCCGGTCAGCTATCGGATGAGCTGGGGCTGTCCTATGCCGAAGCCAAGGCGGGCGAACGGATTGAGGGCATTTATCGCCGTCCCGTGGACCTGGCGTCGGGACGATATGCGCTGATCGAGAAGAGTCGGGAGTTCACACTGGTCCCATGGCGGCCGGTGCTGGATCACCACCTTGAGAAACAGGTGTCCGGCATCATGCGCGGCGACAGCATCAACTGGGCCATCGGACGCCAGCGCGGGCCGTCGATTTCGTGAGGTATAATGACTGGGACTAGGACACTCCGGAACGGCAGGATCGGATCACGGTTCGGGCGAAGCTGCCGTGCGTTCAGGTCGATATCGTCGCAAGTTACGTCGCACTTGCAAAATCTGGAAAATTCTGATCGAGCCTGTATGCTTTAAGGGCAGGAGACGGGGGAAAACGCGTTGGGTTCAGCTGAGGATGTCAAACGAGTCGCGGCGGAAGATGAGACCGTGCCGTCGGTTGAGGTGACCAGTGATTTCCCGCTGTTCGACGGACTACTGTCTGATCGCGCGTCGCAGCTTTCTGCCTATCGCCGCCGTCGATCGGCAGTGAACGAGCGGTCTGTCCATCCGGCTGACGTAGACGAGATGCTTGCTAAAGGCTGGGCAGTGTCTCGCGCGGGCAAGCGGCTTACCCGCATCAAACAGATCAAGCCTCACGATCAGATGCTTGAGGACCGGGCGTGGAGCCTTCTCCACCTGATGGGCTATGACGAAATAAACGAGACGGGCTTCACCATCAAATTTCGCCGGGCAGCAGGTTCGGTCGGCTCGAAGCAGATCGACGCCTTTGCCTGCGATGCCGAGACTGCTGTCATCATCGAATGTAAATCGCGCACGGATCGCGGCCGCCGATCCCTCCAGAAGGACATCGGCGAAACCGTCGCGCTTCAGCAATACATACGTCAGGCTATATTTACTCACTACGGCAGCAAGCCGAAGCCAAAGCTGATTTGGCTTTACGTGACCTCCAACATAATCTGGAGCGAGCCTGATATCGAGCGGGCGCGGGACGCCGGTATCTACATCGTTACGGAGAACGAGCTAAATTACTTCGAAGCGTTCCTCAAACACATGGGACCAGCTGGCCGCTATCAAATCTTGGGCGAGTTCCTGAAGGGGCAGAAGATCCCCGCCATGACCGGGACGAAAGTGCCCGCGATCCGCGGCACTCTCGGCGGCCAAAAATTCTATTCGTTCGTGATCTCTGCACGCAACCTCCTCAAGATAGCGTTCGTCAACCACCAGGCGCTGAACCATCCCGACGGGCGGCCCGCCTATCAACGCATGGTTTCCTCCAGCCGCGTCAAGGAAATTGGCGAGTTCATCAGCGAGAAGGGCGGCTTCTTTCCCACCAACCTGCTCATCAATTTCGTGGATTCTCCCCGGTTCGACCTTATCAATAACAAGGACAATACGGACCCCAGCACCAAGTTTGGCTGGTTGACGTTGCCGTCCGTCTACCGCTCGGCGTGGATCATCGACGGCCAGCACCGGCTGTACGGATATTCAGGCCTGAGTGACAAATATCTCGATCAGAGCCTCTTCGTGCTCGCCTTCGACAAGATGGACACATTCAAAGAAGCAGACCTCTTCATCACCATTAACCATAAGCAGAAGAGCGTTCCTAAAGGCCTGCTCGTCGCGTTGCTCGCCGACTTGCGGATGGGTGACGCCGATCCAAAGACAGCACTTTCGGCCTTGGCGTCGGCGGTCGTGCGAAGGCTAAACATCGATAAGAGCAGTCCCCTGTCTCTTCGGTTCGCAATGCCGGACGTCCCGCCGACACCGAGCCAAAATCTCACGATTTCCGAGGCGGTAAACGGCATCAACCGTTCGGGTCTGCTTGGTCGTGTCGTTCATGGCGCGATCGCCCCGGCCGCCTTTTCGGGCGGCACAGACGATGAAACGATCGAGCGCGCACGTCGAATCCTAAACGGCTATTTCGAAGCGTTGCGGTTAGCCAACCCGCAGCGCTGGGAGGCAGGACGCGCCGCGTTCGTGTGTGTGAACCCAGGCATCCGTGCGCACCTCATGCTGATCCCCGAGATCATCAGCTATCTCGCGCACAAGAAGAGCATCGATTTCCTGACGCTTTCAGAAGACGATTTTATCCAGGAACTGATCGACCTTGCTAAGCCGATATTCGACTATTTTCGCGATGCGGGCGACGAAGAGGTGAAAGAGAATTACTCCCGCAAGTTCGGCGAGGGCGGCGTCAAAGAGTATCTCTATAATCTTTGTGAGCTGATCATTGGAGAGAATCCGGACTTCGGTTCCGAAGAATTTAAGCGCTACATGGCGCAGAAAGAGTCCAACGTCATCGATGAAGCGAACCGCTTTATTATGGCGTTTTCCGAGACGCTGATGGACTGCGTCATCAAAATCCTCAAATCCCGTTATGGCGAGCGACGGACTGACTCCGGCGAACCGGCCTACTGGGAACTCGGCGTGACTAACCGCCGCGTGCTAGAAAATGCCTATAAGAAGCAGCTCGCGGACTCAGCCAGCCGACGCAAACCGAAAGAAGCATACTTGGATATCATCGACCTCAAAGAGATCGTCGAGGCATCCGACAACTGGCTCTTCTTCGAACCCACATTCAACGTGGCGCTGCCTGGCGAGAAGAAGGGTAGCAAAAAGTACCACACCGCTTGGATCGCGAAATTCTCGGAGATCCGGAATATTGCGGCGCACAAAAACTCGCTTCGCACATATACCGACGAGGACCTTGAATTTGTCGACTGGCTTAGGAGCGAGGTAGCGCCCCGAGTCGAACAGGAGCTCAAAGCCCTATAACTAGCCTCGGTCTCAAATGGGCCGGCGGCAAGTCGCACGTAATTGATGCCGCCTGAGAGCAAAGCTGGTGAACTCTAAAGCAGTGTGGGATGATGCTAAATTAGATATTTGCTGAAAACAGCGCCTCGGTCGTTTGCCCTCTTCGCGCGGTTTCGCTGGCTAAGACGCTCGCCCTAGCCACAGAGCGATAATCGCAGACATCTTCGTACAACTCGCGAACGGAGTCATGATCGGCATTCGTGACAACGACGGCCGCACCCCGTTCGATCGCGTCGGCCACGGCATCACGAAGCCGAATCTGGTCGTTCCAACTGAACAGATTCTCATTATATTTGATGAAGCCATTCATGTTGTGGCGAACGGTATAGGGCGGATCGACAAACAGAAAATCCCCCTGTTGCGCCTCTGAAACGGTTTCTTCAAAGTCACAGCAGCGAATTTCTGCGGCACGTAGCCGCTCCGATATACCGGCAAAGTCATCATGGTCGAAGACCACGGTGGACTTTGTCCCTATCGGCACGTTGAATACGCCCTTGAGATTTACGCGATACAGGCCATTCCAGCACGTCCGGTTGAGATACATCGTCCGCGCCGCTCTTTCGATCGCGGCTTCGGGAATAGAAGCTCGAACCTCGTAGTAGTAATCCTGGCTGTGTGCATCATGGTGGGTTCGCATCAGCCCCATCAGATCTTCGGGATGATCGCGGATGACGCAGTAAAGCTCGATCAGCTCAGAATTGATGTCTGACAGAATGGCCTGTTCTGGGCGCAAATGGAAAAAGATCGCGGCGCCACCCAGAAACGGTTCGATGTAGCGCTCGAATGTCGCGGGGCGGGGGAGCTGGTTCGAATTGGCGAGCCAGCGCTTGCCACCTGCCCATTTTAGGAATGGTTCAGTCATCTCGGTGGTCTTCGCGGGCTGGAGCCAAATAATACATCATGCGCACAGACTCCAAACACCAACACGCTCGGCTTCGTAGACCGTAGGGAGACCCTTGGCGCTCCGCACCATCCAGTCGTTCATTGATGTCGGCTCAGGATCGATGGAGTCGAGAAAATCGATCATCGCGAGTTCGACATCCGCCCAAAGATCTATTGGATCGGCGAGCGGATTTGCAGGTGACCAGAACCCACGAGCCTCCGCCCACGGATCGATCCAGGGACGTAGATCACCACCGGCGCAACTCACGCCAGCTTCCACAAGGGATGTATGCGTAAACGCCGTCGCCGCCCGAAGAAGCAGGAATGCTCTGGCGAGCATTTCAGTAGCTTGCGCGGGCTGAGTCCTGGTGTTCGCTCTCTGCAAAAGTTCTGGATTTCGTGGTTGCTGGGCGTTGGTCAGAAATTCTACAGAAGCGAGACCACGGATCGCCGCCGGAAGTTCATGATAGCGTGATGCGATCGCGCCGTTGGCATAATCCTGATTATTGGAGATCGTCCGGTGCTGCTTGAGCAGAAGCGATCGCAGAAGAAATCGGTCGAGATTATCGAAGCTCGATCCTGATGTGGGCTCAAACAGGTTCCAGAAGCCTTGCACGAACCGCAGCCCATCAGGCGCAATCGCTCCCAGCGGGTTCATCGCCTGGGGTGAGTAGCTGGAGATATTGCGATGTTTGTGTTCGTCTTTGCCGCGCCGCAGATCGACGCCCCAAGCCTCTATGAGGGTCGTCGCGGCACCCGTCGCGGGAATGCCTGGCCAGATCGCGTCGAGGCATTCCTTCAGAGATGTGCCGCGTATCTTGACCAGTTCAAGAAATGTGCGGGACGTGTGGGCACCAAGAGCCCATTCCTTCAAAGCCTCCCACACGATGTCATGGGTGCCCATGCCCGGACCATTCGGACGTCGCGGGGCAGATGTATCCAACCGGACGATGGCTCCAGCGGCCGTAACGACGAAATTGGTACGATTGAAGATACCGACGCCGAGATTTGACAGAATGCTAAGACCTGCGCGCAACTGGGCGTAATAAGCCAAATGGCGGGCGGCATGTCCATCTCCCGCGAGGACTGCCGACAAGGCGCGGGAGGCGTAGCTCCAGCCATCGATGCAATGATTTGGGCCTGCGGCAGCTACCGCTTCAATAGCCTGCGCCGCAGGGACAGAAGGCAACGTCCGCCAGTCAGGCAGTTGACCATCGCTTGCGGGATGCCCGGTCGGGCACCATTGATCCGGGACTTTATTGGCGAACGAAGCCAAAGCACCGAGCAAATGGCCGCGATCTGCGGTGTTGAGCACACCGGGAATGATACTCATTCTAGCCATTCGCAGCTAGAAGATCAGAGGCTACACGACCAACTGTAGTGTCGTCTTCCGCGATCGTTCGTAACACATCCTCCCGTAGAGCGGCATAGCCACCGCTGCCGCGATAGGACCGCTTACGCACCTCGACATCTTCGTCACCCTTGACTTCCGGTCCTTCGAGGGACCGCCAATCGAAGCACGCGAGGCCGTTTGCAAGTTCGACCATCCGAGCGCGAAAGGGCGCGTTGGCTATGCTGGTGAGGGCCGCGTCTACCTCTTCGGGAGAGGTTTCGTTCTCACTATGCTCAGGGAAAAGCCATCTATCCAAGCGCCATTGCGCCGCAGAGTCGTAGAAAATGTCATTCACGACTGTCAGAACCGCCCGGACCCCCTGATCCTGATTCAGCCAGGAGGATTTGTCGGTAAAGGCTCGGACGGCGTCCTTTTTATAAGCGCGGATCCAGAACTGGGTGTTGTTTCGCTCGATCGCCTCACGAAGATCGATCCATGTCTGGATCAGAAAAGCCGCCTGTTGCGGGCGGGTCCATTCCAAAGGTTCGCCGTCTTCGCCCAAGTTGGATTGGAACAGGCCGGGACGACCCTGGCCACGGCCTGTGCTCAAAAACGTGGTGAGCAGGGCGCGAACCCACGCCGCCTGGCTGACACCGCCGGCGCCGCGCTCGCCCAGCATGTTGATCCGCCCCTGCCAAGGACTCTTGGGATGGGAATAGACCAACTCGGTGAGCTCCTGCGCCCGTGCTTCGCGATAGACGGTGAGTTCGCCGACGCGATCGAGCCAATCCTGCGTGCGCAGTAAAGGATAAAGGTCAAATGCGTGGCTGGGGTTGATCCGCTTGGGCGAGACGTTGATCGACCAGAAAAGGTAGGCTTGCCAAGCGATATCAAGACCGTGGAATGCCACCACAGGAAGCTCAAAATCATCCGGAATGGCGAGATTGTCTTTGTCGGCATCGAATGCCCAAAGACGGTGCTGGCCATCGATGACTTCGAACGGCGCGAGACCGTCTTCTCCGAAATCTGTGTTATCAGGAAGATTGAGCGAGCAACGCGCACCATCTTCCTCCGTAATTGAGACGATATGCTCATTTTGCAGGGTTCGGCCGCGGCGCTCATCGCCGTCTACCAGGATGTTGATGACGATCGCCGTGGGCAACCATCCTGGCTTTCGGAGCGGAAGGGTCTCTTCCGTTTGCTGAGGTGGCTTCAGGTCTCCGTAGGGATAGCCGAAACGCACATAACGCTGAATCCGACCGGTGCGCGATGCATCGCGAAGCCGCTGAATACCTTCGGCCTCCGCGCCCTCGCGCTCTCGTTTATAGACGTCGCAGAGCTTCCGCAGCTCGGATGCGGCCATAGAGAACATGTAAAGGTGCTCAGGCGGCCGGCGCCTATGTGCGCTCTCGCTGAAATCGTAGGCATTCCAGTCATCCAGCCATTGCTTGAAACGCAACGCCGGTACGCTACGCGCCCCGTTTTCCTCGTGACCAGCCAAACTTAACCCCCTCAAAGCACGCCGATTCAAAATCACCGATGGAAGGCATGCCTAGCCGATCAGCTCGGATCCGTCATCTCCGAATGATTCGTCTACGTTGAGTGAACGTAAGATAGGCAATTCTAAGAAGACCTTCATGATTGACCAAAATCTCAAGAAGACCCTCAAAAACATAATTTTATAGCTCAGCTGAACGGTTGGGAGTTCATGACAGACGGCGCTCGCCACGAGATGTCCGCAATGCTGGCGAGATGGGGCGCCTGATCTTTAAGCAATGTAGGAACGTGTGTGTTTTCACCGAATTTGGCCACTGGCGATATGGCGACCGGTTGTCTTGGTCTGACGGCGCGAGCCTGTTAGGCTGGTTCCGCGCTGCGCAAAGGGCAGCGCCGGGACTGGTAACCCCGCCAACGAAGCAACTCGGAAATCTCGATTTCCGGGGTGCTGTCGTGCATGTCCAGACTTTCGGGTTAAAGTCTCTAGCTGCTGCCCCTCGGTGGAGGATATCCGGGGCTTGTTAGGCTATCTCATGATCTGCTTCTCCGTCGATCATTGCAAGTCCACATCATCCGTCCCGGAGTGCAACAGTCTCTTCGCGGTCGAGCGCCTTGGCTGGCCGTTGGGCCGATCGCCTGCCGCAGTATGGGCATTCACTTGCAAAGGGTGGAGCTTCAACAAACGTCACGAGGTTGTCGCCACCTCACCTTTAGACCCGAAGTCTCCGATCCCTCCGCCTCCCGGGAGGACTGTTTCGCCGCCATTGTGCGGCGAACCTGGTGTGATCCTGCGCCTATGCCGACAGCCTGCTCTGCATCAGCGCCCGATGCGCCGGCACGTCGGCCGCCTTGGCCATGAAGTGGGTGCCGTCGCGCCACAGGCTGAACATGATGATCGCCAGCTTCCGTGCGAGCGCGACCTTCGCCTTGTTGAAGCCGATCCGCTTGCTGAGCTTGAGGCCCCAGTCCTTGAGCGTGCTGAACGAGCGGGTGTTCGCCAGCATGACGGTCGCGGCGCCGACCAGATGCGTGCGGGTGAGCTGGTTGCCCATCTTGCTGATGCCGCCATGTGTCAGGCTCTCGCTCGACTGGTAGACGCGCGGGGTCAGGCCGAGATAGGCCGCGACGTCGTCGACATGCCGGAAGCGCGTCGGGTCCTCGATCGCGCTGTAGAACGACACGGCGGTGATCGTGCCGACGCCGGGGATCTCCATGAACCGCTTGCAGACCGGGTTCGACGCGGCCACCAGTTCCAGCTCGCGCTCGATGCGGTTGGCCTCGACGTAGAAGCCTTCGCACAGGTCGAGCAGCGGCAGGACGCGCGGCCGCAGATCCACGCCTTCAGTATCGGCGATCAGGCACATCTGGTCGATGGCGCGGCTACGATAGCTGGCCGCGGTCTCCGTTCCGCCCTCGATCCGCCCGCCATAGACCCGCACCAGACCGCGGATCATCGCCTCGGTCTCACGCCGCTGCTTCACCAGACGGTCGCGCATGGTGAGATAGGCTCTGATCTCGAAGCACAGGTTCGACTTGACGTAGACCTCGGTCAGATAGGCCCGGCCCGTCCGCGTGATCTCGGCAATGCCGCGCGCGTCGTTCGTGTCGGTTTTGTTCCGCTTGACCGACAGCACCCGATGCACCTGCCGCGCATCGAGCACCGCCACCTGGAAGCCCTGCGCGCGCAGCTCGGTCGCCAGATGCGGGGACAGGCTGCCGGTCTCCATCCCGATCAGCGTCACATGCGACTTGAAGTTCTTGCGAAGATACCGCCCCATCTCGGTGGCGTTACTCTTCATCGAGACCTGGTGAACAATCGCGCCGTCGCAATCGAGAACGCAGACCGCCGTGCTCTTGAACCCGATATCGAGACCTACCCAGAAGCGGGCCGCCGAAGGATCGGCCTCCGCCCGCTCCATCGCCGCTACATAGGACGGCGCCACGATCTTCTTCGACATGACCGACTCCTTTCTTGCCAATACCTGGCCAAAAAAGGATACCCTCGCGTCGCGAGCCGGGCAGCAGCTAAGCCACAAACGGCGGCGCATGTCGTTGGCATGTTACCAGCTCCGGCGGCTCCCGCGTTTGGCGCGCGGGAGTTCGGAGCTTTTGCACATCGTATCTTCCGATTGACCCAATTTGGTTGCAATTGTCTGGTCGGGGGCTTGCCATGGGCGAACTACCGGACTTCCTTGACGATGGTTACGATCCCGCCGCCGTTCGGAGACGCGTGGATCATCTTCCGTGCAAAGCTCAGCGGGACATCGAGCAGATTAGCCGGATACTGCGCGCTGCCTTCGGCTATGGCGAGGCAGACATGCCCGCTGCTGGCCGGATCGTCAGCATAAAGCTGATCGGTTTTTGCGCCGACCTAACCGCCGATAGCGGAACGATCGCAGGCTATGATTTCCGCATCACGGTGAACCTGCCTGAATGCGCCGATGAGGCGCATTGGCGCTTTGCGCGCAGGCTGATCGCGTCAGTGATCGGCGCGCGTCGCCCGGTGACGCTGACGGTCGATGTATCAGCCGATTCGACAGGGATCATCCTCTACGATGCGAAGACCGACTTGCCGATCAGCGCGCGCGAATTGTCCTTCCGCCCATAGTTTCGCGTCCTCGCTACGAGGACCGGGAGGGACATTCGAGGATGTTTGAGGACCATCAGGGGTATCACGTCGGATCCCTGATCTGACCCAGCTTTCGCTTCGTTCGCGCCGCCTGTCGCGGCCCGCGAGTCGGAGCCAGCATCATGACCCCCACCAAACTGCTCGTCGGGCAGATTTTCGTCGTTTTCGCCATCGTCATCCTGGGCGTGTGGGCCGCAACGCAATGGGCCGCGTCGATGCTTGGCTATCAGGCGCAGCTTGGCCTGCCCTGGATCATCGTCCTCGACATTCCGATTTATCGGCCCTGGGACCTGTTCCGCTGGTGGTATCATTTCGAGGCCTATGCCCCGCAGGTGTTCGACAAGGCCGGGATGCTGGCCGGGGCCAGCGGCTTTCTCGGCTGCGCGGCGGCGATCATCGGTTCGCTCTGGCGCGCGCGGCAGAACCGCAATGTCACCACCTATGGTTCCTCGCGCTGGGCTTCGCGCACCGAGATCTCCAAGGCGGGCCTGTTCCATGACGCGGGCGTCTTCCTCGGCCGCTATCGCGCCGACTATCTGCGCCATGACGGGCCGGAGCATGTCATGGCTTTCGCGCCGACAAGGAGCGGCAAGGGCGTCGGGCTGGTCGTGCCAACCTTGCTTTCCTGGACCGGCAGCGCGGTCGTTCACGACATCAAGGGCGAGAACTGGACACTGACCGCCGGCTGGCGCTCGCGCTTCTCGCATTGCCTGTTGTTCAACCCGACCGATCCGCGTTCGGCGCGCTACAATCCGCTGCTAGAAGTTCGCAAAGGCCCCGATGAGGTCCGCGACGTTCAGAATATCGCGGACATTTTGGTCGACCCCGAAGGGGCGCTGGAGCGTCGTTCGCACTGGGAAAAGACGAGCCATTCGCTGCTGGTAGGGGCGATCCTCCACGTTCTCTACGCGGAGGAAGAAAAGACGCTGGCGCGCGTCGCCACCTTCCTGTCCGATCCCCAGCGGAGTTTCGCCCACACGCTGCGCCGGATGATGGCAACCAATCATCTCGGGACGAAAGAGCATCCGCAGGTCCATCCGGTCGTCGCCAGCGCGGCGCGCGAGGTGCTGAACAAGTCCGAGAACGAAAGGTCGGGCGTCCTTTCCACCGCGATGTCATTCCTTGGTCTCTACCGTGACCCCACGGTGGCACAGACCACGGCGGCCTGCGACTGGCGCATTGCCGATCTTGTCGATGCCAAGTCGCCGGTATCGCTCTACCTGGTCATTCCGCCGTCGGACATTTCGCGCACCAAGCCGCTGGTCCGCCTGATCCTGAACCAGATCGGCCGCCGCCTGACCGAACGGCTCGAAGGCGATCCGAAGAAAAGCCGCAAGCATCAACTGCTGATGATGCTGGACGAGTTTCCGGCGCTCGGCCGTCTGGACTTCTTCGAGACGGCGCTCGCCTTCATGGCCGGCTACGGCATCCGCGCCTATTTGATCGCGCAGTCGCTCAACCAGATTTCGAAGGCTTATGGCGAGAACAACGCCATCCTCGACAACTGCCACGTCCGCATCGCGTTCAGCTCGAACGACGAGCGGACCGCCAAGCGGATCAGCGATGCGCTTGGCACTGCCACCGAATTGCGCGCGCAGCGCAACTATGCGGGCCATCGCCTCGCGCCGTGGCTGTCACACGTCATGGTCAGCCGTCAGGAGACCGCTCGCCCGCTGCTGACCCCCGGCGAGGTCATGCAGCTACCGTCCGCCGACGAGCTTGTGCTTGTCTCCGGCCTCGCGCCGATCCGGGCGAAGAAACTGCGCTACTTCGAGGACCGCAACTTCACGTCGCGCGTGCTGCCGCCGCCCAGCCTCGACAGCGGCGATGGCGTCTATGTCGATCGTCCCAGCCCGCGCCCCGACGACTGGGGCAGCGAAGTGCGCGGCCTGCATGAAGGACTGACCGCCGCCGCCGAAGCGGAAGGCGCGGCCTTCGATGAAGAAGCGGAAGGCGGTTTGCAGCAGCAGCGCCATCCCGGCCTTCCCGAAGAACAGGCCCAAAAGCCGGTCGAGCGCGAGCAGGACGCCGCGCCCGGCGACGATGACGACAGCGATCCGGCCGCCGACCGGCGCGCGATGACCAGCCTCAGCAATGTCGCCCGCGCCGTCGCGATGAACGAGGGCAAGCAGCGCGGCAGCGACATCCTTCCCAGCTTTGGAGGGGACAGGTGATGCGGAACCGCGACAAGATACGTTATCAGCTTTTCCTTGAGCCGAAGCTGGCCGAGCGGCTGGAAGAAATGGCCGCCAAGCCCGGCGTCGCGCGCTCCGACATATTGGTGGCCGCGCTTGACGCCTGGGTGACCCGGCAGGGCAGTCACGAACTGGACGACCGTTTCGGCGGACGGCTGGATCGAATGAGCCTCCAGCTTGGCCGCCTCAATCGCGACGTTCAGGTTCTGTTGGAAAGCCTCTCGCTCTTCGTCCACCAGCAACATTGCCTGACCGCGCAGCTTCCCGAACCTGACGCCGCCGCGCGAGCCATTGGCCGTGATCGCTTCGACAGGTTCATAGCGCAGATCGGCCGCCAGATGGTCGCAGGCCCCAAGCCTCTCACGCATGCGAGCGAGGCCCGCCCATGAGCGGTTTTGTCAATGCGACAGCGCAGGGCCGCCGCCACGCCATGCTGCGAACGGCGATGGGGCCGCAGATCGCGGCTGCGCTGGCCGACCCCCTTGTCATCGAGATCATGGTGAACCCGGACGGCGCGCTTCGGCTGGACCGGCTGGGGCAAGGCCGCGTCGATACCGGTGCGCGGCTGGAAGCGGCCGAAGCCGAACGCATCATCCGGCTTGTCGCCTCCCATGTCCGCGCCGAGGTCCATGCCGGTGCGCCGATCGTCAGCGCCGAGCTTCCCGAAGGCGGCGAACGGTTCGAGGGGCTGTTGCCACCTGTATCGGCCGCGCCCTGTTTTTCGATCAGGAAGCCAGCGGCGCGCATCCATCGGCTCATTGATTATGTGGCGGACGGCATCATGCGCGCCGAAGTCGCGCTGACGCTGTCGATGGCCGTGGTCGATCGCAGGAACATCCTGGTCGCGGGCGGAACGTCATCCGGCAAGACCACGCTGGCCAACGCGCTTTTGAATGAGATGGCGACGCTCGACGAGCGCGTCATCATCATCGAGGACACGCGCGAGCTTCAATGCGCCGCGCCCGATACCGTCGCGCTCAGGACCAAACACGGCGTCGTCGGCATGACCGATCTTGTCCGCTCTACGCTGCGCCTGCGCCCGGACCGGATCATCGTCGGCGAGGTGCGCGGGCCGGAAGCGCTCGACATGCTCAAAGCCTGGAACACCGGGCATCCGGGCGGCATCGCCACCGTCCACGCCAATAGCGCGCGATCCGCGCTCTACCGGATCGAGCAGCTTGTGTCCGAGGGCGTCGTTACCGTGCCCCGCCGCCTGATCGCGGACGCGATCGACATGGTGGTGTTCATCTCCGGCCGGGGAACCGGCCGCAGGATCGAGAGCGTGGCCGAGGTCCGCGGTCTCGACAGCGACGGCGATTACGCCGTCACCGACCTCGCCATCCCCACCAGCTCAGGAGATTGACCCCATGAACACCACAATCACGTCTGCCGCCCGTCGCTCCCGCGACCGGCTGCTGTTTCTCGCCACCGCCTCCGTGCTGATACCGGCTTCCGCCTTGGCGTCGGGATCGGGCATGCCCTGGGAAGAGCCGCTGCAACAGGTGCTCGAATCCGTTCAGGGTCCGGTCGCCAAGATCGTCGCCGTCATCATCATTATCACCACCGGCCTGGCGCTGGCCTTCGGCGAGACGAGCGGCGGTTTCCGCAAGCTGATCCAGATCGTGTTCGGTCTCAGCATCGCCTTTGCCGCGTCCAGCTTCTTCCTCAGCTTCTTCAGCTTCGGCGGGGGAGCGCTGGTCTGATGGCGGGAACCAGTTCCATCGCGTCGGGCGGCTATGGCGCCGGCCATATCGACGGCTTCGAGGTGCCGCTTCACCGTGCGCTCACCGAGCCGATTCTGCTGGGCGGCGCGCCGCGCGGCATCGCGATCCTGAACGGCACGCTGGCCGCCGCGATGGGGCTGGGTCTCCAGCAATGGATTGCCGGGCTTTTGCTCTGGCTCGCCGGACACAGCCTCGCGGTGTTCGCCGCCAAGCGCGACCCGGATTTCGCGTCCGTGATCGCCCGTCACCTTCGCCAGCGGGAATACCTCACATGCTGAACTTGCACGAATATCGCAATGCCGCCGATCGGCTGGCCGATCATCTGCCCTGGGCGGCGCTGGTCGCGCCGGGCGTGGTTTTGAACAAGGACGGCTCGTTCCAGCGCACCTTCCGTTTTCGCGGACCCGACCTGGAATCCGCGACCGAAGCCGAACTGATTTCGGTCTGCGCTCGCGCCAATAATGCCCTTCGTAGGCTGGGGAGCGGCTGGGCGCTGTTCTTCGATGCCGAGCGGATCGAGGCGCTGGACTATCCTGAAAGCGCCTTTCTCGATCCCGCGTCCTGGCTGGTGGAGGAGGAACGGCGGGCGAATTTCGACGGCCGCAAGGGCCAGCATTTCGAGAGCCGCTATCATCTGACCATCTGCTACCTGCCGCCCGCCGATCAGGTCAGCCGGGCGGAACGCGCGCTATTGGAGCGGGATGTTCCACAAGAGGGGCGTGACTGGCGGCAGGAGTTGCGCGCCTTCATCGCGGAAACCGAGCGGCTATCGGATCTTCTGACCGGCATCATGCCGGAGGTCCGCGCGCTGGACGACCGCGAGACGCTGACCTTCCTGCACGGCTGCATTTCGACCAAGCGGCATCCCGTCGCCACGCCCGACACGCCGATGTATCTGGACGGCCTGTTGGTCGATACGCCGCTGTCTGGCGGCATCGAACCGATGCTGGGCGATAGTCATCTTCGCACGGTAACGGTAATGGGATTTCCGGGCGCCACGCGGCCCGGAATCCTCGACGCGCTCAACCATCAGGATTTCGCCTATCGCTGGACCACGCGCTTCATCGCGCTCGACAAGACCGCCGCGAATAAGACGCTGACCCGCATCCGCCGTCAGTGGTTCAACAAGCGCAAGT